>JBAVVF010000269.1:0-19230 GCA_049697155.1 Anaerolineales bacterium | reverse complement strand
ATGTCGGCCTGACCGTTCCAGTTGATATCGCCGTCGGCCAGGTAAAAGTATGCGTCGTCTGAGTCCACGATGCCCTTGCCGTTGACCCTGAAATTGGTGTCGCCCGTTGAAAAAACACGCAGACGATCAGCCGACAGGATATCCCCATTGCTGTTTAGCGTAATATCGCCATCCACGGTGTAGATCTCGAGATCAGAAAAGCTTTGGTTGCTGCCAAAACTCATGTTGCCATTTGGCATAACGATCTGTACTTTGCCGGTCGAGGTCACCGTACCAGAAATATTCACGCTTCCGGTCACACAGTACACTCCGGGACTCAGCACTGCGTTCCCGGTGATGTTCAGGTTGGTGTAATTGCCACCATGGTATGTAGTACTGCCGGGAGGCGAGCCGGGTGTGCTGCCACAGGAGGGTGGAGTCAGCGTGGTGGGTACACTGTCAAATTGAGAATCAAAATTCTGTGATACGCCGCCGTTGATCGAGCAATCGAGTCCCGGCGTGATGGTGGGGTGGCCATTATAGGAATAACAGCCAACCACCTCAGCGTTGGCATCCATAAGCAGCTTGGCATTGCCGTTCATGCTCAAGGCTGCATCGCCGCTGCAGTTAACGTAAATTCCGCTGTTGTGCGTGATGACATCGGCGGTGCCTGTATCCCAGAAACAATCGTCCAGATCGCCGGCCTTCGTGGAGACCATGGCCGCATTGCCCCAGGATGAACCACTGGAGCCGTCGCCCTGCACCCGGGCCACTGCTTGGACAGCGCTGGTGAGGGTCTGGCGGCCGAAGATGCGCGCAAAGGTGGTTGGGATGGTGGAAACAATCCTGACCTGAATAAACTCGCTCAGATTCGCCCCGGTGGGCAGATCCTCGCAGGTGGCCTGCGGATCGCTGCAGAGATACACATCGACCACGGTATCCGGGTCATCGAAGTAGCCGTTGCTGTAGGCCCGCGCTTCCGCAGCGGATACAGCGGCCGCGGTTTTGGCAACGTCATCCCCCGGGGCCCTAATCTTTGCCAGGGCCGCGGCCAGGACGGCCGTGTCAGCAGCATTCTGTGCATGGCGCTTATCCGAGAAAGCCCGCGTGCCATCTATGGCGAGGGCGGTAAAACCGAAAAGACCAATTGCGGCAAGCGCGATAATGATCAAGGCCTGCCCTTTTTCCTGCATTTTTGTTTTCATAATTTCCAGCTCCTTCCATAAGTTCAAATAGAAAAGTCCGGCTGTAACCAATGCTTAACTATAAACTAAATTGTATTCATCGCGGATTAATAATAGGTTACAGTTTTGTAATCCATAAGTACTAAGTAAATATGATTATAATCATCTTCTTTGTTGTTTTCAAAACCAGTTTGGATTGGGCGTAATTATCTTCGGACTAGTTCGGTTTTCTTCAGTAACCCCGACGTGCAGAGGTTTCGAAATAGAAAAAGCGAGGCGCACTGCGCCTCGCTTTTGGCTGTTCGTTTCGTATTACTCTACGACCGTCAACAGGATGGGGGTGGGATACTTATAGTTGTCATCCGGATCATAATTCACATGGATGTCTGCCGTGCCTCCTGAGTCAACCTGATAGGCGATCACCTGGGTATTCATCTCCCCGGTGCCTGAATTCCCAAACAGGGTCACCTGTGCTGAGGGAGCGAGGATCGTGCCAATAATATCTCCAAAGGTGCCGTTGCCGCGTAGATCAAGCTCCTGCGTCATGACCAGATTTCCACTGGCGTCCACTTGAGGAGGAAGATATATTAGCACCCCTTCGTATTCCCCGCCTGTCGGCGCTGAGGCATTGAAACTATTTCCACTGCCATTAAAGGTCATCTCAAAGTTGGAAGGCAGGGCAACGAATGTGACGCCGTTGCCGGTCAGGGCCCCATGGTAGGGACCAGGGCTGTTTGTAATACAGTAAAGGCCGGAGGCAAAATCCATATCTCCGCTGAAAGCAACCTTACTTCCACTCTTTGCCTTATCTGCATTTGGATCTGGTTTCCATTGTCCGCCTGAGAAGGTAGCTGTCCCTTCGCAATCTGGCACAGGAGGGAAAAATTTGGCCATACTTTGATAATTGGTATAGGGAGACGCGTCGGTATTTGTTGTACCTTCGATAGTTACTTTGTGGCAGCCCAGGTCGACACCACCGACAACACTGATGGAAGGCGCAGTAATCTCCGCCGCGCCGTTGCAGTAGGCGGCATTCGAGCTGGCAGAGTTTGCAAAGATCCCACCACCTTCGATTAGCCATTTGGGGTTGCCGGTGCCATCATAGGCCTTTCCGGACGGAGCCAGGGCGACGATTGCATTTCCATCGAACGGCGGTTCGAGTTTCGATTCACAGGTCCGGGATGTCGCGGTGGCAGCGGTTGTAATATCGCTGCGCCCGAGCACGCGGGCGAAGGTCGTGGGAATGGTGGAAACGATCGTGACGGTAATATCCTTGCCCTCCAGATCCTCCGGGCAATCGTCCGAAGCCGCGGGAATATCCACAACCTCGACCGTGACTACGTTGCTTGGGTTCTCAGCATTATATCCGTTCGATGTGGCGCGACCCTGGGCTATATCCTCGATACCGGCGAATGTAATATTGTTGTCTCTGGCGTAGGCCAGCCCGGCTGCCAGCACGGCCGTATCTGCGGCATTCTGCGCATGGCGTTTGTTGGAATATACCCGGCTGCCATCGATGGCCAGCGCGGCAAAAGCGAAGAGCGCGATGGCTCCCAGCGCGATCAGGATCAGCGCCTGTCCCTTTTCAGTCGTTTTTGAAAACATAATGAAGACTCCTTCGAAGAATGAAAGAAAGGATGATTCAATATAATTCTACATCCATGCAATAACCAGGTCTAAAGGGGGATACGCGCTAACTATACAGAATTGAAATCTTTACCGCAGAATGATGAAGTTATACACGGATTAAGGCATCTATTCACGCGCTGTAACTTTTTAAGTTTGCGAACCGGCTTTGTCTCCCGCCAGAATATAAAAACTCCCTGCAGGAGGGAGTTTTTTGAGTACAGTGAATCACACGATGGAACTCAGCCGGCAGCCCTGACCTGCTCCGCCGCGGCAAAGCCAGCCTGAAGGGCCTTGCGGTTCATCTCCTCGGTGCCTTTCGGCGCGCGGGCGGTGACGGCCTTTTCGATGGAGGCGCGTGTGACCAAATTCGTCAGCCCGACCAGGGCACCCAGCGCAACTGTGTTGGCAGTGATGGCTTTTCCGGTCGTTTCGTGGGCGATGCGCGCAACAGGTATCCTGATACCCTTGAAATCACTGCTCGTTTTCACTCCGTCTTCGTCCACGATCAACAAGCCGCCGGGACGGACGGTCTGCGCGAACTTGTTGTAAGCCTCCTGGCTGAGCGCGACGACAACGTCGGCAGAGAGAACTTCCGGGTGATCGATCTCGCCATCCGAGATGACCACCTCGGCCCGGCTCGCACCGCCGCGCGCCTCGGGCCCGTAGCTCTGCGTCTGCGTGGCCTGCTTACCATCGTAGATCGCGGCGGCTTCCGCCAGGATGATGCCGGCCAGGATCATTCCCTGCCCACCTTCGCCCGCCAGGCGGATCTCCGTTCGCTTGTCCATTAGTTGCCTCCATAGTGGCGCGGCTGGATGGCTTCGTCAGACACGCGGTCGACTAGTGTGCCGTAGACCTTCGTGTATTCCGGGCGTTCCTTGGTATGCAGGACCCCGCGCACGATCTTTGTGTTGGCTCCGCGCTCGTCAGCGCCAAGGCGATCATACGCGGATTTGGAAATGCTGTTCTCCTTGAGCGCCCGCATCATATCCGCGGCTGTCCCCAATTTGTTGATCCGCCCAAAGGTGGTGTGACAATAACTGACCGCTTCGACGAGACTGAATCCTTCGTTCGAAATGGCCTGGGCCAGATACTTATCCAGTTCAAGGGGGTGATAGACCGTGCTGCGGGCGACGTAGGTCGCTCCCGCAGCCGCGCCCAGATCGCAGATCGGGAAAGGCGGCTCGACGTTCCCGTACGGCGCGGTCGTGGCGCGCATATCGAGCGGAGTTGTGGGGCTGTGCTGCCCGCCGGTCATGCCATAGATCGCATTATTCACGACCAGCGCAGTGATGCCAATGTTGCGGCGGGCGGCATGGATGAAGTGATTGCCTCCGATTGCCAGCGCGTCGCCGTCGCCCATGATGGCAATGACCTTCATCTCGGGGCGGGCAATCTTCAAACCGGTGGCAAACGCCAGGGCTCGCCCATGCGTGGTGTGCAGGGTGTTGTAATCCATGTAGACCGGCATGCGGGCGGTGCAGCCAATGCCGGCCACGAGCGCAACCTGATCGTTTTCGAGACCGAGGCTTTCGATGGCGCGGATCAGCGATCCCATCACGACGCCGATGCCGCAGCCCGAACACCAGATGGTCGGAAATTTTTTGTTTTTCCGCAGGTTTTGGAGCGTTGCACTTGCTTCGAACCAATCCTCGCGGGGTATTTGTCCTTCGTTGGTGTCCAGATCCTGAGCAGAAAGAATTTCTTCAGCCATGGCTATGCCTCCGCCGCCGCTACAATCATATCCGGTGTAATCATCTCGCCGTTGGCGCGGTTGACGCGCACGACTTTCCTGCGTCCGACCACCCGCTCGACCTCCAGTGCCAGCTGCCCGAGATTCATCTCCGGCACGATGATCCGCTCGACGGAATCACCCAGCTCCTCCACGGCGGCTTCCGGGAAGGGCCAGATGGTCTGCACGGTAAAGAGACTGACCTTCTCTCCTTTTGCGCGCAGCTGCTTCATGGCGTGGCGGGCCGTGCGGGCCGAGGCGCCGTAACTCAAAATGGCCGTGCGGGCGCCGGGCTGGTAATCCTTTTGATAAAGAAGGATGTCATCCGCGTGCTGGAGCTTGTTGTTGACGCGCTCCAGCCACGGATCGATCTCGTCGAGGCGCTGGGTCGGGAAACCGACCTCATCATGGAACAGCCCGGTGATGTGGTAGCGATAGCCGGTTCCAAAACTTGCCATCGCTGGCACGCCGCCGGGTACGTTGCGGAAGGCCTTATAGCCGGACGGGTCATCCGTTACGAGACGCTCCACCTTTTCGACGGACTTAAAATCCGGAAGCTCGACCGGCTCACGCATGTGACCGATGATCTCATCCGCCAGCAAAATGACCGGGGTGCGGTACTTCTCCGCAAGGTTGAAGGCTTTGACCGTCAGCTCGAAGGCCTGCGCCACCGAGATGGGGCTGAGCGCGATGATCGGATGATCGCCATGGGTTCCCCAGCGGGTCTGCATCACGTCGCCCTGCGAGGCGGCGGTCGGCTGGCCGGTGGACGGTCCGAGCCGCTGGACGTTCACGATCACACACGGGATCTCTGCCATCGCCGCGTAGCCAATGTTTTCCTGCATGAGCGAAAAGCCCGGCCCGCTGGTGGCGGTCATGGATTTGAGTCCGCCCACCGATCCGCCGATGATCGCAGCCATGCTGGCAATTTCATCCTCCATCTGGATGAACTTGCCTCCAATTTTAGGGAGTTCGCGGGCCATCACTTCGGCCACTTCGGTGGACGGTGTGATTGGATAGCCCGCATAAAAACGGCAGCCTGCGGCGAGCGCGCCCATCGCAATCGCCTCGTTGCCCTGCATGAGTCGAATCGTCAAAACAGCCTCCTCGAAACGTAGAGAATGGATAAAAACAAAAACTTTTCTTAGCCACAGAGAACGCAGAGCGCTCTGAGAAAAACTCTTAAATCTCTGTGCTCTCGGTGGCAGGCCCGAGTCCTGTCCACTCCTGAAAACTATTCGATCTTTCTAACGCTGATCGCCAGGTCGGGGCAGTGTGTATCGCAAAAATGACAGGCGGTACATTTCTCCGCGGCAATCACAATCGGATATTCCCCGTTGGGGTGCATCGCCAGCACCTTCGTGGGGCAGAACTCGACACAGATGTGACAGCCTTTGCACCAGGTCGCAAAGATCCGGACTTCGCCGCGCAGTTTCCTTTGCGAGGTTGCTGCAGGCGTTGGTTGAACAGCAGAAGTTCCTTCGGTCATAACATCCTTTTCAAATGGAGTACAAAATTAAGTTTGTCTCGAAATATGGCATCATTATATTGAATTATCGCTCCGTCCAGAATTGATGAAAATCCCCTATCCTGGCGCGGATTGTCAGACAAAAGACCATGACAATGGTGAGATGCAGCGAAGAAATGAAATAAACGCACTCCCATGCTCAACGGGAGTGCGTTTGGCCGGATGGTTTTGCAGTTATTCCACAGTTACCGATTTTGCAAGGTTTCTTGGCTGGTCCACATCCAGCCCACGTTCGGCGGCGATATGGTATGCCAGCAGCTGGAGGGGCAGAACTGTAATGACCGGGGACAGCATCCAGGGCGCTTCGGGCACCCAGAGCACGTGATCTGTCATACCCTGGACCAGTTCGTCGCCGTCGGTCGCCACGGCGATCACCACGCCGCCGCGGGCCTTGGCCTGCTGGATCTGGGAGATCATTTTCTCACGCCAGGGATCCTTCGGCGCGAGGCAGAGGACAGGCATGTGCTCGTCGATCAACGCGATGGGCCCGTGCTTCATCTCGCCGGCTGGATAGGCCTCCGCGTGAGTGTAGGAGATCTCCTTGAGTTTCAACGCACCCTCATACGCAATCGGCATGTTGATACCGCGCCCGAGGTACAGGCAATCGCGAATGTCTTTCAATGTATGCGCGACCGCGGCTACATCATCTTCGCGCTCGAGCGTTCGCCCGACGAGGGCGGGGATGAGACGCAGGTCGGAGACCAGGGCCTTGCGCGTGCTTTCGTCGAGTGTGCCGCGCAGATCGGCCAGCAGGACCGCCAGCATGTACTGGTCAACGAGAGGGGCAGTGAAGGCCTTGGTCGAGGCCACACCGATCTCGGGTCCGGTCTGCATCGAGATGAAGCCGTCTGCCACGCGAATGGCCTGGGAGCCGATCGCGTTGACGATGCTCCAGATGAGCGCGCCCTTGCGGCGGCCCTCTTCCATGGCTGCGAGCGTGTCGGCGGTCTCCCCCGACTGGGAGATGGCGAGCACAACCGTCCGGTCGTCCAGGATCGGGTCGCTGTAGCGGAACTCCGAGGCGATCACCACCTCGACCGGCACGCGGGCGATCTTTTCGATCAAATATTTCCCGACCATGCCGGCGTAGGCTGCGGTGCCGCAGGCCGTGATGTAAATCCTTTCGATCTTCTTCGCGATCTCCTCGGTTAGGTTCAGGTCGGGCAGGCGGATTTTCCCGTGAACGAAGTCGACGCGCCCGGCCAGGGTGTCGGTGAGAGCGCGGGCCTGCTCGTGGATCTCCTTCTGCATGAAGTGACGATATTCGCCTTTTTCCGCGGCGACCGGGTCCCACGAAACGCTATGGATCTGCGGTTTGACCTTGGCACCCTCCAATGTTTCTATGGTCAGGGTCCTGGCTGTCACAACCGCCATCTGACGCGATTCCAGAAAGATGACATTGCGGGTGTGCTCCATGATGGCGGGGGTGTCGCTGGCGATAAAATTTTCACCTTCGCCCAGTCCAAGCACAACGCCGCCGGCGTTGCCGATGCGGGCCGTCACGATCTTGTCCGGCTCGTCGGCAGACATCAGCACTACAACGTTCGCACCCTGGATCTGCTTGAAGGTCTGGCGCGCAGCCTCGACCAGTCCAACCCCTGTGGCCAGATAGTGCTCGACGAGATGAACGATGGTTTCCGTATCCGTCTCCGAACAGAACTCGACGCCTTCCGCCATCAACTCATCTTTGAGTTCGAGGAAGTTCTCGACGATGCCGTTCTGGACGACGACGACACGTTTGGTCTGCCCAAGATGAGGATGGGCGTTGCGCGCGTTGGGCGCGCCGTGAGTGGCCCAGCGGGTGTGACCGATGCCCGGGGCGCCGCTGATGGGTGACTTGTGTACGAGATCGATTAACTGGGACAACTTTCCCGCGTCTTTCCGGACCTCGAGCTGGCCGCCATTCAGGATGGCGAGTCCGGCCGAGTCGTAGCCGCGGTACTCGAGCCTCTTCAGGCCGTTGAGAATGATCGGTGTCGCGTCACGCGGCCCGATATATCCGACGATTCCACACATGAGGATCCTCCGAAAGTAGGTATCAGGTGCCAGGTTTAATGTGTCAGGTTTCGGGTTTGACCTGAGACCTGACACCATAACACCTGACACTGTTTTGACTGCCACTCTTTGCTGCTTTGTCCGCGCGATTGCCCGGCGGCGTTGTCGCAAAGTCTTTTTTCGGAGGGAAAGAGAAGCGGGTGATGGCACACCCGAAGGGCTTCCGCTGATCTGTCGATTTTCAGGCGCCATTGGCGCCCTTAGCTCCATCTTCGCGATGGAGAACCCTTATCCTCGTCAACTCGTTAGTTTGGTAGTGCGGTAGTTGTGTAGTTTCGTAGTTATTTGGCTGCCTGCGATTGCCAGACTATATAACTATCGAACTATATAACTATATAACTTTCCAACTAGCAAGTCCATGCGCTGTCTCTCCCTGAATAGATTGTCGGTTCACCTCCTGACAGAAAATTATGTGACGGGATTATACCTGACAAAAAGATCGCCAGGCCGGCGCCCCGGCTGGCTGCGCTGGCCCGGCCAAATCACTCGGAGAGCTGCACTTCGGGCATGTTGAGGGCGTGATAGTTTTGTTCCTCATCGTAGACGATCTCAACGTTGTTAGTCCCATCTGCTTCGATGGTATAGCCAATGATCTGGCTGTGGAAACCCACCCGCGAAGACAGTCCCTTGATCACGATGTGGGAAGCGGGGGCCAGAATGGTCCCCTTGATGACGGAACCTGAACCACCATTGAGGACGACCTTGTGAGGATTATCCATTGGCAGATAGATGAGCAGCCCGGCATGCTTGCCGTGATTGGGCGCGTCCAGGAGGATATCTGCTTCGGAACTGAAGCGCACTTCTCCGTCCATCACCTTGAAGACGACATTATGTCCTTCAATATCGTTCGTAATGTTTATGCCATTGTCGAGACAATAGATGCCCGATTGGAGGTGGGTGACGCCCGGCGGTGGAAAAACATCGCCCCAGGAGCCCGGACTCATGGTCGAGCCGTCGGGACTGACCTCCGCCAGCTCGTCGCCGCATCCAATTTTCGGCATCATAAAAGGCGGAGGGTAATTGATCGGCACTGCACCGACCGTGACCGCCGGTGTGAGCAAGTGAGCCTTCTGGATCGAGGCTCCGCCCACGACGTCAATGTTGTATCCGTCCTGGAGCCGCAGACTGCCACTGCCCTGTTCGATCAAGGCGCACGTATTGTTGCCCGAGTTGACCCAGATACCGCCGCCTCTGATTGACAAGGTGGTTTCGCCATGCACCCAGAATGACTTGTCGTTGTTACAGTCGCTGTTGGGGGCCAGGCTGACAACCGCGGCGCCGTTCAGGAGCTTGGTGACTTCAGGCGTTTTTGTCCGGGCTGTGGCGGTAACCGTGTTAATGATTTCCTCCCGTCCCACGACCGATGAAATATAGGTTTTTACATGGGAAACAATGATCACCTGGATATATTCAAGATCATTCTCATGCGGACCGCTGGCCGGCGGGCTGTGGACCTGGACCGTGTTGGTAACGCCGTTGTTGTCATATCCATTCCGGCTTGCCGATTCCAGCGCCGCCGAGACCAGGTCGGTGCCGCCATTGATGCGCATATAGGCAGCATCGAGTGCAGCTGAATCCGCCGCATTTTGCGCCTGGCGGCGGTCGGCGAAGGCATTGCCGCCATCGATTACCAGCCCGGCCATGGCTGCCAGCCCGACAAGAGCCAGTGCGACGATGATCAATGCCTGCCCGCGTTCAAAACGATAAATTTTCATATTTTCCGTTCCTTTGCAAAACAGCCTTTGCGCATTCCTGCTTATAAAACAACTCAGGGAGTGCTGAATTAATTATACATTCAGACACTCCCTGGTTTAGGATGATAAATTCTTCTATTGCTTTAGTTCCACCTGAGGAGGAACCGGAGCATCCCAATTCTCGTTGTTATCGTAAACGATCTTGACGTTCGACGTCCCGGATAGATCTACTGTATAACCAATGATCTGTCCGTGCAAGCCAGCGTCGCCTGTGCCATCAATGCTGATGTTCGCAGACGGAGCAAGGACGCTGCCTGTGAACCCCGAACCGGAATTGCCATTGAGGCTAATCGTGCCCTGATTCTCCATCGGCATATACATGAAAAGACCAGCATAGGGGTTGGTTTCAGATTGTGCGCCGGAAGGACCGCTCAGGTTGATCGTCGCGCCGCCGTTGAAGCTCACATCACCGTCCTTCATGATGATGATGACATTGCTGCCGACTAAGGACTCGCCGCCGTTTACAACGAAATCATTCTCCACACAATATACGCCGGGACTCAGATTGGTAACACCGCTGGGGGGAAACTTGTTGCCGCTGGTGTAGGTACCGGGATTAAGAGTACTGCCACTCTGCGATTCCCCGGATGGGCAGACAATATTGGGGAAGACGATGTTATCCGGAGGGTAGTTATACGCTGAGGCCCCATCGCTGATGCAGCTGGTCGGAATGTTCAGGGCGTCGGCTGCATATTGAATGCCTCCCACAGACTGAAGGCAAGGCGCCGTCAACTTTGCAGCGGAACTATTGTTGAAGAACGCCGCGCTTGGGCAGTCCGAGTTCACGAAAATGCCGCTGCCAATGACACTCGTACTGGCATTGCCCTGGTATTTGACCGCCTTGCAATCGTGAGGGGCCAGTCCGACCACGGCATGCCCGTCGAACATGGGCTTGATCGTTCCAGGGACGGCCCGGGCCACGGCCTGGACGCGATTGGTGGTTACCTGACGGCCGACCACGCGGGCGAAGAACATCCTGACATCCGACTCGATCTTGACCTGGATGTATTCCTCCGGAATTGCATCGGCCGGCAGACCATCGCAGGTGGCCAGCGGATTGTCGCAGAGATACACCTCAACAGTGCTGTCCGCGTCATTTGCATACCCGTTGCCCGAGGCGCGGTTCAGACCCTCGCTTTCCCAGCTGCCGCCGCGCACTCTTGTCAGCGCGGCTTCCAGGGCAGCCGTGTCGGCTGCATTTTGGGCGTGTCGGCGGTCTGAGAAGACCATGCTGCCGTCAATTGCCAGGGCTGCAAAGGCAAACAGGCCGATGGCAGCCAGTGCAATGATGACCAGCGCTTGTCCACGCTCCTTGATGTGCATTGATTTTTTCATCTTGCTCTCCTATGTACAGGTGAAGGGGCTTAGAATTGTATCGGTCACTGAGGCATTCAGGTCGATTTCACATATGTTAAAGACCGGACACATAAACGGCATGAAGACCTCATGCGTATAAGAAACCTGCACCTCGAGGCCGTGTCCTTCACAGTCTATACTGGCATAGCCGCCAGCGGTGGATGGTACACCATCGATGCTAATGTCGACGGTAACATCCCCGTTAGCAATGGCGGTGGGAAGATCCAGGGGCGAGTTCGATGAATATTTGATGCGCTCGGTGATTCCGTTGACATCCGAGGGATTCATCGACCCATACAGCGCGCCCTCCTGGGCCGCATCGCGTAATTGCACGTACTGGAAGAAGGCTATGCCGAATTCGACGGCTCCTGACAGCAGGTACAGCAGTATCACGATACTGATGGCCAATTCAACAAGACTCTGTCCGCGTTCACTTTTTTTGTTCATGGTTTACTCTTTCACCAAAGTCCTAGCGCTCGACATACACCTGGCCGCCCTGGCAGGGCATGCTGAGGTCGATCCGCACGTATTCGTCATTGTCCCAATAAATATAATCCTGGTGGAAGACAAAGGTGAAGGTGGATGTTCCTCCGGCAGGAATATAGATCGTTTTGATGGGAGTCAGCTCTTCCGTGGGACCCGGTGCGCCGACAGCACCACCGCCGCCGGTCCAGATCCAGTACGTCCTGTCATCTAGGCTGGCGCTCTGGAGCCTCAAACTTCTATTGCTGCCTACCAGGGCGTGTCCTGAATCATTGTTCCACTGCACGATCACTTTGTCGACCCGAAGAGGCAGCGGGGTCCCATCCGTAGACAGGAGATTGTTGGTGACTGACACGGTCATGGTATTGTTGCCGGGGAGGGCGAGTACTGAGGGAGTGACCGAACCACCGCAGGCCAGCGGGGCGGCTCCCATGCGTGAAACCATGGCGATCGCGGTGTTTGACGTGATCGGCTCAGGCAATGAGGCTGTAGCCATTGCCGTATTCGCAACGTAGTCACCAGCGCCTACTGGTATTGCGAATGTAGCGATACAGGAAGTGCTGGTTCCGATTGGCAGGGAGGCTGCTGCGCCTGAGCAGTCGACAGGTAAAGCAAATTTATAATCTGTGACAGAAAATCCACTGAGCGGGACACCACCTGTGTTAGCGAGGGTATACGTATAACTGATGGACTCTCCATCTGCTACAAACGTAGTTGGATTCGGTGTGATATACAGCCCAAGGCGCGGGCCCGCGTAGGTGACTACTACAACCGACTGCGGGTTGGAAGTGATGACCTGCGTGCCCCGCATGGCGGAAGCGACGGCATTATTGACGATCGATCCCAACTCAAGGTCGAGGGGGTTCAGTTGATGTATCCCAGTACAGACCTTGGTCCCGCCCGGGGCCAGCGCTGTTGAATCACAGGCGACGTAATCCAGTCCCAGCGGAGTGTCTTTAACCGCGAACGGAAAAGTCAGCGTGACATTGCCTGAGTTGGTCAGTGTGTAGGTATATGTAATTGGCGTACTGAGTTCTGTTGCAACATTGGGAGTCGCACTGACCTCCAGGGACAGCAAAGGAAGCTGGACGACGATCACTTGGACGGAAGCCTTGTTGGATAGTTCTGTATCCTTCCCGCTTTTGGCGCTCGCCGTAATGTTGCTGGTTACAATCGGGACTCCATTATTCAGATCCGTTTGCGTCACCACATAGGATCCCGTGCAGGTTGTACGCTGACCGGGCGCCAGCGGACTTGCAGCACCGGCGCAGCTCTCGTTGGTCACACGGGCGTCGCTTATGGTGAAAGGTGCGCTGAGAACGACGTTGGTGTTGTTCTTGAGATAGTATGTATATGCAATGATCTGACCGGCCCGATTGACGGTCAATGGTTCGGCGACTACGGACAGGAAAAGCGCCGAGGTGTAGACGGTTGCACTGGATTCGTTGGATGTGACTGTCTGCGATCCAAATCGGGCGGTCGCGGTGGCTACATTGACCAGGGTTCCTCCGATCTCTTTTTTTGTAAGAGCATGGGTTCGCACGCAGGTCATGGAAGCACCCACAGCCAGATTGTCGTTTGATGGACAGGTATACCCGCCGAGCTTGTCATCAATGATTTCGTAGGGTGCCCGAAGCACAACATTGCCGGTATTCGTCAATGTGAATGTATAGGTAATGACAGCACCTTCCACCCCGGCTTCGGTGGGGGAGGCGGTCTTTGCGAGCTGGAGAGCCGGCGCGATGTCAGCGGTAATCGTAACGGTCTTTGGATCAGATGTATCGCTGGAACCCACTGCGTTGGCAGTGATGTTAACAGATCTGGCATCAATATCACCCTGTGTGATGACGTAGGTGCCGGTGCAGACGAGAGCCGCGCCCGACGCTAATTCAGCGTCGCCCGGGCAGACGGCGGTGCCTCTGTCGGTATTGATCGAAAACGGTCCCTCGACATCTTCATCCCCGGTATTGGTGACCCTGTACGTAATATTGATCACCTGGTCGACTTCACTGTATGTTGTTGGCGAGGGAATGATCTGAATACTCAGCTGGCCGCCGCCGGTGCCGCTCCACGGGCCGGGAGGGGCCGTGACCGCGATGGATACGCTCATCAGGATCGTGCGGGCGCTGATCCCTTCGATGGGATCGGGAGGACTGTCATTGCTCGAGCGAGAGAGAAAAGGGACTATTTTCGGAACGATCGGCAGGTAATCACCTTTGATCTCCACAACGATGCGGGTGTTGTTGGCGGTTGATGGAATCACATCATCGTCTGTGGGCGAATCGCAGGGACTAAAGTCCAGGAGGGCAGTGCCTGGACCACTGTCGTACGTGATTGTAATGTCCTCATCATCGAACGCGTTGAGGAAATCTGCTCTTTGAGCCGCAGCTTTGATACCATCACAATCCTGGTAACGCGGCACGTTGTTTACTGTTCCCTGGCCGGTCGCGGAACCATAGCGGCTAGCCTGACGGCTGGCCGTCACGATCGTGGAGTATATGAAAAGCAGGCGTCCTGTTTCCAGCAAGCCGTAAAGCAGCAGGAGCAAAAGCGGCAGGACGAGCGCAAATTCAACGATCGACTGGGCAGCATTCTTTCGGGGGGCGAGTTTATTTAATTTCATGGCAAAAATCCTGACTCCTAATAATCCTAGTCTTAGTGTAATGTGCCTGCTAGGGGGTCCAATGCGACATTCGTACTAAAAACCACCGACATTTTTGCAAATTACAAAAACAGGAAATAGAACGCGCTGACGATGAAATAGGGCCCGTAGGGAATGAAGGTCATCAGCGCCTGATTGGTATAGCGGCGGCGGATCAGCAGCGCCAGAATGAAAACGAAACTCACCAGCCCGCCGAGCAGTACGCCCAGCAGAAGCACACTCCAGATGAGGGGCCAGCCGAGCATGAGCCCCAGCACGCCGGCCAGGTAAACGTCGCCGCCTCCCAGCGCTTCCTCGTCATCGCCGGCCTGTCCGGCTGCCTGCATTTTGCGCGCTCGAAAACGCGCCACGAGAGCGCCGAACTGGTAGAGCAGGAACATCACGCCAAAGCCGAAGAATCCTCCGAGCAGGGAGGTCCCCAGGGCGGGGAGGACCCCATTTCCATGCAGCCGCATATCGATCGTTGTGCCCACCAGCAGCCCCAGAATCGCGCCAAAAACGCTCGTGGGGTGCAGAATCAAGCGGTGCTCCAGGTCGATCACCGTGATGATTCCGAAGTAGATCAGCACGATCAGGGCCAGGGGAAGCCCCAGCACCTGGGGTGGGAACTGCCAGAAGTACGCGAAGGCCGCGACGGCCAAAACCTGTACCAGCCACGTCCGCAGGCTCCGGATCCGGCTGCAGTTCCGGCAGGCGCGCAGGGTCAGATAGTCGGCCCATGAAAAGGGAGTCTGGCATTCGATGCAGTCCGGCCGGCTGAAGCGCCGGGTACGCGGCAGCACATCCGCCGCATAGTTTATGAAGAGGCCGGCAAGCCAGCCAAGGAAGATTGGAATAATGAGAATAGCATCCATCATTACCATTATAGTCTAAAGAAAATGACCGAATTTCTTCACAAAGGCATGTAGGCCAACTGTAATGTGCTTGCCGCAGGTGCAAGCGCTCGCCTTGCCGAAGCGCCTGAATTGTCTTACAATCGCGCCGGTATTCCGGAAGCTCCGAATACCCCTGCGAAGGTTGGGCGGGCGCAAGTATGCCTTTAGAGAAACCGTCGCAAGGCTGGCTGCAAAATTCCCTTTCAAGAGAGATAAACATGGAGAAATTCGTCATCGAAGGTGGGGTTCCACTGAACGGAGAAGTAACCCCGGCCGGAAACAAAAATGCCGCCCTGCCGCTGCTGGCCGCTGCGCTGCTCACCAATGAACCGATTGTCCTGCGCAACATTCCACAGATCCAGGATATGCACGTCATGCGCAGGTTGATCGAAAGCCTGGGCGTGCAGATCGAGGATCTGGATGCCACCGCCTGGCGTGTCACCGCCCGGGACCTGCGGCCGGCCGATCTGAACCCGGACCTTTGCCGCCGCATCCGGGCCTCGATCCTGATCGCCGGCCCGCTCGCGGCCCGGATCGGTGAGTTCAAGCTGCCGCCGCCCGGAGGGGATGTGATCGGCCGCCGGCGGCTGGACACACACATCCTGGCCCTGCGCGCCCTCGGTGTGGAGGTGGAGTATGACCGCGGCTTTACCTTCCAGGCCGATAACCTGCGCGGCGCGGATTTCCTGATGGACGAGGCCAGCGTCACCGCCACCGAAAATGCGATCATGGCAGCCGTCACTGCCAAGGGCGACACGGTGATCCGCAACGCGGCCTCCGAGCCGCACGTCCAGGAGCTATGTTATTTTCTCAATACACTCGGCGCGCAGATCGAAGAGATCGGTTCCAATACCCTTCATATTCATGGGGTGCCGCGCCTGCATGGCGGGGAGTTTACGATCGGACCGGACTATCTGGAGGTCATCAGCTTTGTCGGTGCAGCGGCTGTGACGCATGGAAGCCTGCGGGTGAAGAACGCCGGCGTGAATAATCTTGGGATGATCGCACATGTCTTCGAACGGCTGGGGATTACCTGGCAGGTGGACGGAAATGACCTGGTCCTGCCGTCCGATCAACGCCTGACGATCGTTCCTGACCTGGACGGCGCGATCCCTGAAATCAAAACGAACGTCTGGCCGGCCTTCCCAACCGACCTGATCAGCATCGCCATCACCGTTGCCACGCAGGTCAGCGGGTCTGTGCTGTTCCACGACTGGATGTTCTCGGGACGCATGTACTTCACCGACAAGCTGGTGGGGATGGGCGCCAAGATCATCCTGTGCGATCCCTATCGCTGTTTGATCCAGGGCCCCAATCAGTTATATGGCGAAAATCTGGAAAGCCCCGATATCCGCGCCGGCATGTCCATGCTGCTGGCTGCGCTGGCCGCGAAAGGCAAATCCACGATCCGCAATATCAGTCAGATCGAACGTGGGTATCAGGATGTGGATAAGAAACTGCGTGCGCTGGGGGCCAACATTGAGAGAGTAAAAGAGTGAACAGTGTTCAGTAATCAGTGAGCAGTGGCTGGTGAGTAGTTTTCAGAATCTGAAAGCTCGAAGTTCGTCCGGTCTTCATCCTTTGATGACTGCCACCGGCCGTAAGCGCGCGACCTTCTTCGCGATCCCGGCCTGACTGACCGTCTCAACAACCTGATCCACATCCTTATAAGCTGAGGGGGACTCTTCGGCCAATCCGGACATCGATCCCGCGCGGATCACGATGCCGCGCTGCTCCAGTTCCTTTTGCAGCTCGTCGCCGCGGATTTCCTTCTTGGCCTGTGACCTCGACATGACTCTGCCCGCGCCGTGACAGGACGACCCGAACGAGCGGGCCATGCTGTCTGCGGTGCCGACCAGGACCCACGAGGCGGTCCCCATCGAACCGGGGATGATCACCGGCTGGCCGATCTTCCGGTATTCCGGCGGCAGCCCAGGCGCTCCCGGGCCGAAGGCGCGGGTCGCACCCTTGCGATGCACACAGACCATCATTTGTCTGCCATTGATCTCATGCGTCTCGATCTTGGCCATGTTATGAGTAATGTCATAAACCTGGTGTAGATGCCAGTTGCTCATCCGAGGCGCGAAGGTCTCTTCGAAGGCCCGGCGGGCCGAATGTGCCAGCAGCTGGCGGTTCGCAAAAGCAAAATTAGCCGCGGCCCGCATCGCACCCAGGTAGGCCTGGCCTTCCGGGGAATCCATCGGCGCGCAGACCAGCTCCCGGTCGGGCAGGACGATGTTGTACCGGCGGACGGCGTCCTGGAACGATTGAACATAATCCGTGCAGACCTGGTGCCCGAGCCCGCGCGAGCCGCAGTGGATCTGCACCGTCAGGCAGCCTTGATAGAGTCCCATCGTATTGGCGGCTCCTTCATCGAAGATCTGGTCGACCACATCCACTTCGATGAAGTGATTGCCCGCGCCGAGCGATCCGATCTGCTCACGCCCGCGCGTCTTGGCCCGCTCGGAGACGCGGTCCGGTTCGGCTCCTTCCACCGAGCCGGACTCCTCGGTCCGGGCCAGATCGGCTTCGCTCGCATAGCCGTTCCTGAGGGCCCAGCGCGCGCCTTCGCGCAGGACCTGATCCAGCTCCTTCACGCTGACCGTGAGCGTGCCTTCCTTTCCCACACCGCTCGGACAATATTTGTTGAGCAGCGTCGCGAGCCTATTCATCTCGCCGCGCGCAGACTCAAGGTCGATGCTGGAAGCCAGTAAGCGCACCCCGCAATTGATGTCGTAACCCACGCCCCCGGGCGAAACGACTCCGTGCGGATATTCGGTCGCGGCCACGCCGCCGATCGGAAAGCCATAGCCCTGGTGCATGTCGGGCATGACGATCACATGTCCGACCAGACCGGGCAGGGTCGCGGTGTTGATTGCCTGCTCGAGAGACTTGTCGTCGACGATCTGCTCGAGCAGTTCACGCGTCGCGAACAGCCGGACGGGCACACGCATATCCGCGCGAACGTACGTGGGGATCTCCCACTCTGTGTCACTGATCTGAACTAAATTCTCGATATTCATTTTCACTCGCTCAGCCTTGCGAAGGTTTTGCGAAGCACCCCCGAAGCACAGTGGAGGGGGCTAACCTTCGCAAGGCTCATAACCTCTAAACATCGAACACAATCACAACCTCAAGCCCCCTGGATGTCTTTTCGACCTTCATATTATGATAAGTTACTGCCTTGATTGCCTTGTCGATCGAAATGATCTGCGCCCCTTCCATTTCGACCTTCAACCTTGCCTCCTCAACTGCAGCCTCAAACCTCTCAAATGCCAGACCATGGTCCTGCTCCTGATAGTAGACCAGTTCGGACAGGAAAGCGACCAGCAGGCTCTCGGCGTCCGGCCCTTCGGCTTCGAAGCTGCGTCTCAGGCGCGGACCTTTGTCTGTCACGATCCCGGACAGCGCGTTCATCGCCCGGGCCGCTTCGGCGAACAGCGCCGGCAAATCCTGCGCCCAAACCCGGACAGACCAGTCGGCAGTGTGCGAAATCTCCTCGAAGCCCATGAATCTATTGTACCCCTGCCTGGACGCGTCGCCGTGGCGACACAATCCTATAGTATGTGGGATTGCTTCGTGGCGCCGTCGGTCGCAATGACGGCATGGCCGTGGTGCAACTTTTCAGGGTGATCTGCATCTAATAATAGTATGAACACGGTAAAATAGAGACAAACCACGTTGTCTTGATGATGGAAAGAATTCTTACGCGAGGAAATCAAACAAGCTATGTCATCGAACGCAAATACAAAACATGTCAAAGTACTGGTCCTGGGCTCAGGGCCGACCGGCTATTCGGCTGCACTGTATGCGGCGCGGGCAGAACTCCAGCCGGTTGTCCTGACCGGGATGCAGCTGGGCGGGCAGGCTGCCCTGACCTATACCATCGAAAATTACCCCGGTTTTCCGGAGGGCGTGGGCGGGCCGCAGCTGGGTGAGTTGTTTCAGAAGCAGGCCGAGCACTTCGGCGCGGTGACCGAGTTTGCCTCTGCC
>JBAVVF010000268.1:0-5740 GCA_049697155.1 Anaerolineales bacterium | reverse complement strand
CGGGCGGGTGAACGCGTCGTCGAAAAGACGATCCATGGCTTCACGCAGGGTCATCATCTCACGCACAGGTTCCCAACGGGTCAGGTTAGACATAGCAACCTCCTTGAAGTGATTGTTGGATGCCCTTAATATAAAAAGCCTGCGTTAAAAAAACGCAAGCTGTCTATTAAAAATTCATCAGAGTTTCCGGCTACTTGGATTCCGCCTTTTGTCTCTTGTAATCCACGAAGCGATAGCCGACGCCCCGCTCGGTGAGAATGTATTTCGGGGTGGCGGGATCCTTCTCGAGCTTCTGGCGCAGATAGTTGATGTACAGACGCACGTAATGCGGCTCGTCGCGGTACTCGTAGCCCCAGACCTTGACCAGCAGCTGGTCGTGGGTCACGACCCAGCCGGCATTTTACACCAGGTGATAGAGCAGGCGGTATTCAGTGGGGCTGAGTTTGACCAGCTTGCCCTCCAGCCAGACCTCGCGGCGGTCAAAATCGATCTTGAGGCGCTCATCCACCTCGATGATGTCGTGCATCGAGCCACTGGCGCCCTCCGTCCGGCGGATGACGGCCTTCACGCGGCTGACCATCTCGCGCGGGCTGAAGGGCTTGGTGATGTAGTCGTCGGCGCCCAGCTCGAGGCCGCGCACCCGGTCATCTTCCTCGCCCTTGGCGGTCAGCATGATGACCGGCACGCTGCTGCCCTCCCGAATGGTCTCGAGCACTTCGAAGCCATCGATATCGGGCATCATTACGTCCAGCAGGATCAGGTCGGGGGTGACGTCGCGCAGTTTCTGGATGGCCTGCTTGCCATTGAATGCTTCTGAAACCTGGAAGCCGTCGTGCTCCAGGTTCATGCGGATGAACCGCACCATGCGTTCCTCATCATCCACCACGAGAATACGACGGCGGTCAAATTCTTCGGGCATGCGCTATTCCCTCACGAAGCCAATCAGGTGTTCTTCCTCTTCGCTTTCGAGGATTTCGATCAGATTTACTTTGTCGATCGGCCAAATCACTTTGACCACGTTATGCTCAAGGTAATGCAGATCCTTGCCATCCCGCAAACGAGGATTGGAAACAATGATTAGATTATCCGATGGCTTTGGCAGTTCATCGACCTCCCCAAGGATCGACGGTTCACCGGAAATATGCAAAATGACGGAGTGAGCCATTTCTATGCCTTTCCAAGGAATTTTCAAATGTTACGCAGGAGGACCTGGATCTTGAGTTTGCCCAATGCCACGATATCTCCATGGCTGAGCGGCTCCTCCACATGCGGATTCAGGCGGCGTCCGTTGATATAGGTACCGTTAGACGAACCCAGATCCATCACCAGCACTCGTTTGGCATCCCGCTTGACCACCGCGTGCAGACGGGAAACGCCCGAGGCATAGGCCTGGTAGGGGGTCAGGTCAATGTCGGGCATGATGGGCTGGCCCTCGCTCAGGCGTCCGAGCGTAAACTCGTTCCTGGAAGCCAGAGGCAGGATCTTGCCGCTGTCCATCAGGTGGAGCGAGATCCAGCTGTTGGGAGGGGTCGAGGCAGGTTCGGGCCGCACAGCCTTCCTGGTCTGTTCCTCGGCGATCTGATCGTTCGTAATGGCCTGAGTGATCAGGGTGTCGATGCCATCCAGTTGTGCCCCGCATTCGGCACAGAACAGGGCCCCGGTAACATTTTTATGCTGACAATTTGTGCAAATGATCATGAGATCAACTCCTTCTTCTTCGACGGCGTATCGTTAAATAGCGAGCGCGTGCCATACTTGATCCTTTTACTACCTTCAATTGTAAGTGCGTTTTGCTTCTTTAAATGTTCCACTTCCAAAAGGATTGTCTGCGCCAGATTCCGCTGGCCCTCCATCAGCAAATTCGACGCAAGTACCTGGAGGTGGCGGGTCGCACCCTCAATATTACCTTTTTCGATGTCCTTCTGGGCACGCTCCTGCATACGATAGAGCATGAGCCGTGATAACGCCTGGACGATGGCCGGCGGCGGCGGCTCAGGCTCCGGCGAGTCAGATACGGGGCGCGCCAGACGCAGGCGCAGGGGAGGCACCGGCAATGCCTGGGAGGCAATCGAAACTTTGAGAAGCCCATCCACTACGACCAATGCATCCGATCTTACCGCTTCCGGATGGACAAGGTACTCAAAAATCACCTGCGTGGAAGCATCCTGCAATATTGGTCCCAAATGCAGTGCGTTTTCTCCGAGGGCGATCGTGGACGGCTCCGGCTGGAGGCGGAACGCGTACGTGAGTTCGACACCGGCGATGGGCTGTGTCTCAAGGGTGACATCTTCGGCATAGGTCTGTGCCAGGGCATGGAACTTTTCCAGCAGGAGTCTTTTGATGTCCTGCGGCTGAGTGATATATGCACTGCTGCCGCCCGTGCGTGTGGCGAGCACATCCAGAAAGATATCGTTCCATTCCTGGCCGATGCCCATCCCACTGATACCCACGCCGCGTTCCGCCAGCCTGGAAGCCAGGGTCAGACACTGCTGCTCATCCCCGTACGTACGCCCATCGGTGAGCAGAATGATGTGGCTGACGCGCCGGGTATCCAGACTACGCACCACTTCCTTGGCCCCCGCTTCAAGACCCTGATAGATCTCCGTGGCGCCCGAGGGGCGGATCATCTGGATTTGCGCCTCGGCCCGGGCCTTATCCTGCCCGTAGGAGGCCGGGATGATCACTTCGGCACGGTCACTGAAGGCCACAACACTCAAAATATCCTGCGGGCGCAGATTGCGCAAAACCTGAATGGCCGTGGCTTTGACCATATCCATTTTTTCGCCCAGCATGGACGTCGAACGATCCAGTACCAGGCAGACGTTGAGCGGCGGCGCGGGCGTGGCATGGACCGAGGCTGGCGCATCCAGTTCCAGGATGAAATAGAGCATTTGGGGTTCACTCAAACGCACTAAATTCGGACGACTGTACAGGACTTTATAGGTATAAGGGAGTGAGATATTCTCTTCAGGCGCCAGGGTCGCGTCGTACTGCATGCGCCGCGTGGAATTGGAAAGCACCTCGTACGCCTGCTGGACGCCCAGAAACAATTCGGTTTCCCCGGCCGCCGTATTTTTGTCAGGATGGAGCCTGTGCGCAGCTTGAAAATACGCGCGCTTAATCTCCTCTGGCGATGCGTCCCGCCTTACTCCGAGAAGAGCATAGTAATCCTTGCTGCGCAACATGGCTAACCAATCAATTGAGCCAGAATAACACTGATATTGTCGGGTCCACCGGCCGCATTGGCCGCGTTGACAAGATTTTGACAGGCCCGCTGAAGACTGGAGGACTCATTAATCGAGCGGACCAGATCCTGCTCCGTCAGGACTCCCCACAGTCCATCGCTGCAGATCATCAAATAGCCGGGCTGAGGAAAACCAACCGTAAAGATATCGGGTTCCAGGACTTCGCCCTGACCGAGGGCGCGGTAGAGCACGTTCTTGTGAGGATAATTCACAGCTTCATCCGCGGTAATGTGTCCGAGCTCCTCGAGACGCTTGACCAGCGAATGGTCGCGCGTAATCAGTTCCGTGCGTCCGTCGGGATAGATGAAGTACGCGCGGCTGTCACCAACATGGGCAAATGTGATCTGTTGACCGATGACCAGCGCGGCGGTCAGGGTCGTGCCGCTGCCCGGGGCCTCGCGCTGGATGGCGCGCTGGGCTTCGTTCACCGCGTTTTGCATGATCTCCTGGAAAGATTCATCGATCGTCTCCGGCTTGATATGAAATAGATAGGGATGAAACTTGCGCATGACATACCCGGCCACCGTCCGGATGGCGGCACTGCTGGCCACTTCCCCAAACTGATGGCCGCCCATCCCGTCGGCAACGATGTAGAGGCCGAACGGCAGATTCCCTGAATTGCCTGCCGCAGTCATTGTGATGGCCAGCAGGCTGTCCTCATTCAGTTCACGCTGTTTGCCCACAGATTGTCCGGAGGCGGAAATAAGCTGCTGAAGATCGAAGTGCGGGTTCTGGTTGTTGACAATCGCCTGGATCTGCTGCTCCGACAGTGGCGCAGTATTGGCCACATCCTGTGCAGAGGCTGATGGGCGTCTATTGGCAAATAACCAGCGCAAAAATTTATCCACAATCACTCCTTCTCAGGCAAGCAATGCATAAATTTGATGATCGGTCGAGCCAACATAAACAATATCATCGTGTACCAATGGCGTGCCTGTGACAGCTCCCCCTGTGTTGAATTTCCAGCGTAAACGACCGGTACGATATTCAAGGCAATAGAGATTGCCATCCACGGACCCGCAATAGAGTGAATCTTTAAAGATGACCGGTGAACCATTTACCTGGTGATCGGTTTTGAAACGCCAGACCTCTTTGGAACTCCTGCTCTCCACAGCATAGATGATCCCATCGGAAGCGCCGACGAAGACAAGCTCCTCGACGAGGCAGGGTGTGCTGATGGAGGGTTTGCCCAGCCGGAAACGCCACAGCACCCAGCCGTTGCGCGGATCCAGTGCATATAGGGTGCTATCCAGCGAGGAAAAATACAAAGCCTGTTCCGTCCCTACGGTGGAGGCAGTCACTGCCCGCTTGGCATGGAAGCGCCACTTCAGGTCCCCCCGGAAATCCACCGCATAATAATCACCGCTTTCACAACCCACATAGACCAGATCACGGATCACAAAGGGTGTGGAGTGGACGGCATCGGCCGTTTCGAATCTCCAGGCCATGCGCCCGCTGTTCAGGTTGACGGCGTGAAGATAATTGTCATCCGAACCGAAGAAGACGTGTCCTTCGGCAATGCGCGGCGATGAATGGATGGGCCCGTCCGTGTAGTAGGTCCAAACCACTTTGCCGGTGCGGGCACTGACCACGTGCAGGCGCTTATCCTGGGATCCAAAAAACACATTGCCATCGAATACGACCGGGCGGGTCACAACCCCGCCATCGGTCGGGTATTTCCACTGGAATTTTCCATCCGCAGCATTTAAAGCATAGAGATTATTATCGTAGGAACCGACGTAAAGCACTCCCTGAAAGATGGCCGGGGCGCCGCGAATCTCATCTTCACATTTGAAGGTCCACAACGGTTTGATCCCGCCGGTGTTGACCGGGCCGGTTTGGATCCGGGCTGCTGCGATCGGCGCGCCGGTCTTGCGGGCAACCTGCGCGAGCGCCTGTTTCATATCCGAGGCGGTGGGGAAGCGATCCTCGGGGTTGTACTCCAGCGCCCGGTTGACCACCTCCTCCATCTCCGGTGAGACCTCGGGATTGATCCGGCGGATGGGGCGTTCCAGGAAGGAGAAGGGCGGCTCGAGACGCGGGTCGCGGCGCGTCAAAACATGATGGAGGGTGGCGCCCAGGGCATAAATATCCGCCGAAGGAGTCGCCTCGCCGCGATATTGTTCCGGCGGCGAATATCCCTCGGTGCCGATCATCGTGCCCTTGATGCCGGTCTGGAAGGTCTTGGCAATCCCAAAATCCACCAGGATCACATCGCCGTTGTGATTGATCATGACGTTCGAGGGCTTCATATCGCGGAAGATGATCGGGTCGGGTTTATGCTTGTGCAGATAATCCAGCACATCACACAATTCGATCCCCCAGCTCAGGACCTGACTTTCCGATAGGAAACTGCCGGTCTCCGTGATGACCGCCTCGATATCCTTGCCGAGGATGAACTCCAGCACCAGATAGGAACGGCTTTCCATCGTGAAATAATCGTAGATACGTGGAATGGCCGGGTGATGCAGCGTTGCCAGCAGATTGGCTTCCCG
>JBAVVF010000267.1:0-13221 GCA_049697155.1 Anaerolineales bacterium | reverse complement strand
GCGCCCGTCAACGACTTGGGGTGCGCCAGGATCTGCTTCGGCGTTCCCTCTGCGACCACGCGCCCGCCGTGCTCGCCGGCAGCCGGGCCCAGATCCACAACCCAGTCCGCTTCCCGGATCGTCTCGTCGTCATGTTCGACGACCAGAACGGTATTGCCCAGATCCCTCAAACCCTTGAGCGTTGCCAGCAGCCTGGCATTATCGCGTGGATGCAGTCCGATGGACGGCTCGTCCAGTACGTACAGCACGCCGACCAGCCGCGAGCCTACCTGGGTCGCCAGCCGGATGCGCTGCGCCTCGCCGCCCGAGAGCGTGACGGCCGAACGATTCAGAGTCAAATAGTCGAGCCCAACATTGACAAGAAAAGAGAGTCGTTCGAGGATCTCTTTGAGCACGCGTTCGGCAATGGTTTTCTGCTTCGAAGACAGCGGTGAACCCTTGCCCGAGATCTTTTTCACCCATTCGAGGGTGGTCAGGACCGGCCAGGACGTTACCGTGATAATGTTGACGTCGTCGACCGTCACGGCCAGCGCAGCGGGATTGAGTCTCTTGCCCTGGCAGGTGGGGCAGGGACGGTCGGACATGAACTCGTTGATCTTTTCACGGATGTATTCCGAATTTGTTTCCTTGTAGCGCCGCTCGAGGTTGGTGATCACGCCTTCGAACGCGCGCGAGAACTTGAACTCCTGCCCGTTCGAGTTCCGATAGGTCATCTGCACCTGCTTGTCGCCGGTGCCGTACAAAATGATGTTGAGCTGGTCCTGGCTCAGCTCCCGGACGGGCTTGTCAAGGTCGATGCGGTAAGCCCGGGCCGCGGCTTCGAGGCCCTGCCAGTAGTAGCCGCCTTCCTCCTTCGGTCCGCTCCACTCCATGCTGGCGATCGCACCCTCATTGAGAGAGCGATCGAAGTCGGGGATGATGCGCTCCGGGTCGATCTCCAGCTTTGAACCGAGTCCCTGGCAGTCCGGGCAGGCGCCCTGGGGAGTGTTGAACGAAAAGGTGCGCGGTTCGACCTCGGAGATGGTCGTGCCGTGCTCGGGGCAGGCCAGGTGTTCCGAATAATTGATATCTTCTGCCTTGTCGACCAGGTTGATGGTGACATAGCCTTCGCCAAACTTGAGGGCGGTCTCCACCGAGTCGGTGATGCGGGTCAGGGCCGCCTTGCGTTCCTCTTTATCAGCCCCATTCGAGATCACGAGGCGGTCCACCACGGCTTCGATGGTGTGCTGGCGGTAGCGGTCGAGGCTGATGTCATCATCGAGGCTGTGAACGCTGCCGTCGACGCGGGCCCGGGCGAAGCCGGCCTTGCGGATCTCTTCGAAGACGGCCTGGTACGTCCCTTTGCGGCCGCGCACGAGGGGCGAGAGGATCAGGATGCGCGTCCCCTCCGGGAGCCTCTCGACCTGGTCGACGATCTCCTGGGCGGACTGCTTGACGACCTCGCGCCCGCAGACCGGGCAGTGGGGAATGCCGGCCCGCGCGAACAGCAGCCTCAGGAAGTCGTAGATCTCGGTGACGGTACCCACCGTCGAGCGGGGATTGTGGGAGGTGGATTTCTGGTCGATGGAAACGGCCGGGGAAAGTCCTTCGATGTAGTCCACGTCGGGCTTGTCCATCTGGCCGATAAACTGCCGTGCATAAGCCGACAATGACTCAACGTACCGCCGCTGTCCCTCTGCAAAGATCGTATCGAAGGCCAGGGAGGACTTGCCCGAGCCGGAGAGACCTGTGATGACAACGAACTTATCCCGCGGGATCTCGACAGTAATATTCTTGAGATTGTGCACGCGGGCGCCAACCACACGGATCGAATTGGATGTCATAAGTTAACCTTCTTGGAAATTGGAAAAACGTATCGATTATAGCACATTTGTTTCATTTATCGTTAATATTGGCGTTCCGAGTCGAGAAATATGAAGTCTCTGAGGGGAACGCGAACCTTTATTATACCAACCCCTGAGTTATGTCATTGCGAGCCGAGCGAAGCGGGCGTAAGTTGCCCTGCGAAGCGAATGGCGAAGCAATCTCTTACACACTGAGCATGATGAGTGAGATTGCTTCGTCGCTTACGCTCCTCGCAATGACAGAAGCAGGCAGCATGTTATACTCCCTGCAACTTCCCAAACCCGCCGGGGTTATGTTTATTGACCCCGCCGGTAGGATCAGACGTGCCGGATATCGAGTTCAACGAAGAAGATGTGCTGACGCGTGCCTCGAAGGGTGACCGCGAGGCCTTTGGTCTGCTCTACGAGCGGTACATCGACCGGATCTTCAATTACGTTTACTATCGAACGGGGAACCTCCACGACGCGGAGGATCTGACCGCCCGCGTCTTTCAACGGGCGATGAACCACATTCAAAAATATACAGATCGCGGCGTTCCATTTTCGGCCTGGCTGTACCGCATCGCGCACAACCTGGTTGCCAACTGGCATCGCGACCGCAGCCGGCGGCAGGAAATTCCCATCAACGATGTGCCGGTCCTGCCGTCGAAGGGCGACCACCCGGAGAAAAACCTGGTCCGGTCGCAGGAACAGGAGTCGCTCCTGAAACACATACGGCGGCTGCCCTCGGAACGCCAGAACCTCCTGATCCTCAAGTTCGTCGAGAACATGTCGAATGCGGAGATCGGCGCGATCATGGGGCGCAGTGAAGGCGCCGTGAAGAGTCTCTATCACCGCACGCTGCTGGCGCTGCGCGACCAGCTGGGTGACCAGATTATTAGTCTGGATAACGAATAGTCGAAATAAGTAAGCGTGGTACGTTCCACGATCGATGGGTAAAAGAACATGATCAAGCGTAATGCAACACTCTCTGAGAATCAGCTCTATGCACTGGAGGCCCACCTGGCCGGGACGCTCAAGCCTGTCACTCCTCCCCGCGAGGTGGTTCAGCGCCTGCGCCAGCGGATTAATTCCGCCCAGACCCGGCGGATTGTCTCCAGTCTGCGCGACTGGCAGACGATGTTCGTTGTCTTTGGGGGGGTGATGTCGAGCCTGCTGGCGCTGATTACAATCGGGCGGGCGCTTTACTATTTCGTGGGGAAAAAACAAGTCTAAGTTTGAACAACTGAGCAACAGACCCTGGCCGTTCCAGGGTCTGTTTTATTTTAGGAGTTTGTCACAGAATTGTTTGGCTTCGACGAGCAAATCTGCGTCGACCGGAAGTTTGAACTCCTCGGTCACGCGCAGGGTCAGGTGCTCGGCGATTCGCCTCAGGCCGGGGGCAAGACCCGGTTCCTCCTTGAGCAGGTTCAGCAGATCGTAGGCGCTCGTGCTCGGCGGGCGGACCCCCCGGCGTGTCAGATATTCCCGCACGGCGATCCCCGCCGCCCGCCGCGCACAGACACGGGCCTGCCCTTCGTTGCCGCGTGCCCGGGCCTGCCCGGCCTTTTCGAATTCTTTATCGATCTCGGTCTGCCAATCCATAAAATGGATTATACCTTCGGGTTATAATCGGCGAAATCTTCCTGTTGAGGTAACACGACAGGGCCATGAGAATGAGGAGAGAGAGATGAAACTTTTAGTAACGCGTATTGTTTCGGCATTGGCAGTTTTGAGTCTGGCGATCATCGCCTGCGCTACTTCCCCAGAGCTTGTCACGCTGACACCCACAACTGCGCCGGGGGAGACCGAGGAAGGCGGCCCGCAGATCATTACCGGCAGTGTGACCTATACAAACGCCTTCTTCACCCTGGGGGTTGCTCAACCGCTGGTGATCCTGGAGGATCAGGGCGGATTTGTCGTGCGTGATCGTCAATTCATCATTCCCGTCGAGTCGCAGGTGCTCGGCCAGATCACCTCCGATTTTTATACTTCGCCGTTTACCTACAGCCTGACCCTTCCCGAAGAGCCGAAGGGGACACTGCGTGACGTCGACCACGATGGCAAGGACGAGACGGGCGTTATGATCTTCGCGATTGCCTACTGGACCAACACCTGGGGCGATCCCTATCTGGAGCGCCGCGACCTGATGGGCGGGGCCTGGTCCTCTGCCTACGCTTCCACCCGGGTGAGCGACAACCCCGCAAGCTACCTTGAGGTGTTTGGCGGAAAATATCTCGTGTACGCGCCGGATGGCGGGCAGCAGTTCCCCTCGGACTTTGGCGCGGATAAGAAGCTGTTCACCGACGACGATCCGGTCATGGACCTGCCCGCGGGCTGGTCGGTGATCGACCTGGACAAGTCGCCCTTCGAGATCGACCGCTCCGAAGACCCGACCATCGATCTGATAGAGCCGGAGAGCACCGCCCTGGATGATTTCTCCGGGCTTTCCTACACGGAAGCCTTCGACGAGATGCTCGAGAAGTTCACGAACGAATATGCCTTTACCGAGCTGAAGGAGATCGACTGGGCCGCCAAAGGGGAGGAGTTCCGTCCGCGTTTCGAGGAGGCCGAAAAGGATAACGATCCGCACGCCTACGCCCTGGCCCTGCGCGACTTCTTGTGGTCCATCCCGGATACGCATGTCGGGTTCGACCAGTCGCTGCTGAACCAGGACTTTGCGACTGAAACGCAAGGCGGTCTGGGCTTTGCGCTGCGCGAGACCGACGATGGCAGAATCATCGCCAACTTTATTTTGCCCGGCGGTCCGGCGGAGCAGGCCGGCATGAAGTGGGGCGCGGAGATCATCTCCGTGGATGGGAAGCCCACGGCCGAGGTGGTCGATGCCAACGTGCCATGGTCGTCTCCATTTAGCCTTGAAAGCATCAAGCGCCTGCAGCAGCTGCGCTATGCAATCCGCTTCCCCATGGCAAAAGTCCAGGTGGAAGTGACGTTCAAGAATCCCGATGAACCCGAGAAAACTGCGGCATTGGATGTGGTCGGCGAACGCCAGAGCTTCAACTTCGGGTCCTTCTACTACGGCCAGCCGGCTGTCTCACTGCCTGTCGAATATGACGTTCTGCCGAGTGGATATGGATACCTGCAGATCAACAGCTTTGCGGACAATGATGTTCTTTCCATACAAGTCTGGGAACGTGCCCTGCAGTATTTCAATGAGAACGAGGTCCCCGGCGTGATCATCGATATGCGCTATAACGGGGGCGGCAGCGGCTGGCTTGCGGATCAAATGGCGGCCTACTTCTTCGAGGAGGAGCTCGTCGTGGGCAACACGGCCAGGTACAGCAAGGATACCGGCGAATTCTACATGGACCCGGGCGACGAGGCCCGCATGATCCCGCCGCGCCCTGCGCTCCAATATCATGGACCTGTTGCCGTCCTGGTCGGGCCGGCCTGTGCGAGCGCCTGCGAGTTCTTCTCCTACGCCATGACCGTCAATGAGCGCGCGACCATCGTCGGGCAGTATCCGTCGGTCGGGGCGGGCGGGAGCGTCGAGCAGTTCGTGATGCCGGAAGGCATCTACACTCAAATGACGATCGGGCGCGCCGTGGATGCCGAAGGAAATATCCACCTCGAAGGCAAGGGTGTGGTGCCGGCCGTCAAAGTGCCGGTCACGGTCGAAACACTGCAAAGACAAGCCAATGGGGAGGATGTCATCCTGGAGGCAGCTGAAAAAGCTCTCAGCGAGCCGAAGAACGCCGGGGTCGAGCCTTCCGGCCCGCCGACCATCGCGTCAGCTGATGAGGCGGCCCAGCTGTTATCGACGACGGAACAGCTGGAAGCCAAGGCCCGTGAGCAGTATGACGCTTCTGATTTTGCCAGGCCTGGCACCGTGGCGTATTCGGTGGTGCTCAACAAGCCTGAACCTCTGATCTGGCTCTATGCCTGGTGCGCGACAACCCAGGATGTCCTTGAAGAGAACTTTAATAACATTGAATTGAAGTTCGCGCTGGATGGGGAGGATGTTCCGCTGTCACAACTGGCAACCGGGGATGTGCCCAACAACGGCCAGCAGTGTCGTATCTATTTCACTGCGTTGAGCGACTGGCCGGCCGGTGAGCATCACCTCAGCACGACGGCTGCATTTACAAAATCGATCAACGATGGGACGGCGGATTACGAAGCCGGAGATTATGTGCTCGACTACACGGTCTATGTGCAGGAGTAGGATCTGATAGGTGAAGGAGCCCCGCAAAAGCGGGGCTCTTTCTTTAGTAATCGTAGAGTAATCACAAGGAAAACCTTTTGAACCACGGAGACACCGAGACACTGAGAAAAGTGAGGAAAACTCCGTGACTCAGTGTCTCCGTGGTTAAGTCTTGGGCTTTTGCAGGTGAACTAATCAACAAACCTGTATTTCAGGAGCGTCCAGACGGCTTCGAAGGCGTCCTTGAGCTTGATCTTTTTGCCCTGCGAGTAATCCCGCGGATTGAAGGAGATCGGCACTTCGAAGATGCGGTGCTTACGCTTGAGCACTTTGGCCGTAAATTCGGGTTCGAAGTCGAAACGTTTGGCGCGGATGGTCATGCCCTCGATGACCTCCCGGCGGAAGACTTTGTAGCCGGTTTCCATGTCGGTCAGGATGGTGTTGTAGAGGATGTTGGTCATGAACGTCAACAGCCTGTTGGCGATCAAATGCCAGAACATGGTCACGCGGTGAGGCGCACCGAGGAATCGGGAACCGTAGACCACCTCAGCCAGGCCTTCCTGGATGGGCTGCAGGAGCACAGGGTAATCGCGCGGGTCATACTCGAGGTCGGCATCCTGAATCAGCAAAATATCCCCTTGGGCGGCTTTCAACCCCGTGACCACCGCGGCCCCTTTTCCCTGGTTTCGCTCGTGCAGGATCACACGCACTGTGCGTTTGCCATCCAGTTTCTGAAGGGCGGCGCGGGTCCCATCTTTGGACCCGTCATCGACGACAATAATTTCCCTGGCGAGTTTGGTGGACTGCACTCGTTTGAGAATTTCCCCGATATTTTCAACTTCATTGTAGACTGGGATTACAACGGATAGGTTCATAGTGTCTCAAATTATATACGATAACTGGTGGGCCGGTTCGGCGCGTAGGGTATCATCCTATTGGCGTTTTTAGGTCGAAAAGAGCCTTTTCCTAACGGATGTGCAATCAAGTTAAGACAGTGATTAATGCAAGAAGCAGTATAATTTGGGCGCACTCAGATTTCATCATTAATGGAGTATCCCAATTGGGAGGTGTTATGAGTAACCCCCTTGGACGACAACCAGCCGGCAGCCCGGCACCATTCTCACCGCCCCCGATCAACTCAGTGGAAGACACGGGTTTATCCGCCCTGTGGCTGCAGGACCTGGCGCTCAAGATCATTTATTCGCAGGGCTACATGAGCGGGTTCAAAATTGCCGAGTTGATCGCTCTGCCTTTTGCCGGTGTTACAGACGGGATTCTGGAAGCCCTCAAACGGGAAAAAATGCTGGAAGTGAAATCGTCCCAGGGCGGGTTGGGCGAGGGCGCCTATACCTACGGCATCACCGGGGCAGGCATCCTGCGGGCCCGCGAGGCCCTGGAGCGCAGCCAGTATGCGGGGCCGGCGCCGGTTCCTTTTGATGTCTATAATGAAGCGATTCGCCGCCAGAAAACCGGGCGCATGACCGTGACCACGCGCACGATGCGCCAGATCCTGGCCCAGATGGTGCTCTCCGAATCCACGTTCCAGCGACTGGGCCCGGCGCTTAATTCGGGCACATCCATCTTCATGTATGGCCCTCCGGGAAATGGAAAGACCAGCGTGGCGCGTGCATTCGGTAACCTGGTCCTGACCCAGTCCATGTACATTCCCTTTGCCTTGTACCTCGATGGGCAGGTGATCAAGGTTTACGACCAGGTCAGCCACAAGCTTGCACCGGATGCGGACGTGCCCACCGGCAGCGGCAGCACAGGCGGCCTGCGCACCAGCCAGCGGCGCGATACGCGCTGGGTCAAGATCCGACGTCCCTTCATCGTGGTCGGCGGCGAATTGACGCTGGAAGGCCTCGACCTGGTCTATGATGAAGTCCATAAGTTTTATGAGGCTCCCTTCCAGGTGAAGGCCAACGGCGGCATCCTGCTGATCGACGACTTCGGGCGCCAGCAGGTGCGCCCGCGTGACCTGCTCAACCGCTGGATCGTTCCGCTCGAAAACCGTGTCGATTTCCTGACGCTGCACAACGGACGCAAGGTTGAAGTGCCGTTCGACGTTTTGATCGTGTTCTCCACCAACCTTCCGCCAAAAGACCTTGTCGATGAAGCCTTCCTGCGGCGCCTGCGCCACAAGATCGAGATCGGCGATCCCTCTTATGAGGAGTATCGTGAGATCTTCAAACGGGTCGCGCAGGATAAGAAGGTGGAATACAGCGATCAGGGACTGGCATATTTGCTGCAAGAATGGTATATCAAACGTAATCGCAAACTGCGCGCCTCGCATCCGCGCGACCTTTGCGATCAGATCCTTGACATCTCAAGTTACATGGCTGTGCCGGCGACGATGTCGCGTGATATGCTCGACCGTGCCGCGCTGGCTTATTTCGTCGATATTTAGTTGGTTTGATACGATGCATTACGGATTACGCATCACCATCTCGTAATGCGTAATCCGTATATTTTTTATTATGCTTGCCTCTCTTCCTCAACCTGTTATCTTTGCACATCGTGGCGCATCCGCGCATGCCCCGGAGAATACTCTGGCAGCCTTCGAATTGGCCGCGGCGCAGCAGGCGGACGCCATCGAACTGGATGCCAAGCTGTCCGCCGATGGGCGCGTGGTTGTCATTCATGATGCCACCGTCGATCGCACCACCGGCAGTCACGGGCGTGTGAAGGATCTGTCTCTGGCGGAATTACGGGGACTGGATGCCGGCAGTTTTTTTTCCGAGGCATTCCGCGGGGAAAAGATTCCCCTGCTCGAAGAAGTATTCGAAACCCTGGGGAAGCGCATCTTCATCAACGTCGAGCTGACCAATTACAACACGCCGCGCGACGCGCTGGTTGAGTCGGTCTGCATGCTGGTCAAGAAGTTTGGCCTGCAAAAAGACGTTATGTTCTCCTCTTTCTTTGCCTCGAACCTTTCCAGGGCGCGTGCGTATCTGCCCAGAGTCCCGCGCGGACTGCTGGCTCTCAACGGCTGGGCCGGTGCCTGGGCCCGCTCTTTTGGGTTTGCGTTTGGAAGGTATCACGCCCTGCATCCATATTTGAAGGATGTGACGGCCGAGCAGGTCCAGCGCGTGCACCGCTTGAAGCGCCGCGTCCATGTCTGGACGGTCAATACGGCGGAGGATATGCGCCGCCTGTTCGATTGGGGTGTGGATGCCGTCTTCACCGATGACCCGCAGCTGGCCCTGCGGGTGAGGGCGGAGTCGAAATGAAGTTGAGGGGCGGCTTATCAGACATGCAATCGAGACGACCTTTTCACTGGCTGATCCTGCTCGCATTCGTTGCGGCTCTGATTGGGGTGCCGCCGGCCGCGCGGGCCGAAACGCAGTTCCCGGCCGCGCAGGCCCAGGCTGTCCTGGCCGCGATGACGCCGGAGGAACGGGTGGGACAATTGTTCCTGGTTACGTTCCAGGGCATCGACACTCACGAGCAAACGCAGATTTACGATTTGATCACCAGCCATCACGTTGGCGGTGTTATGCTGCTGGCAGGCAATGACAACTTTCTGCCTGAGCCTGATGCGGTTCCGGCTGCCTACCGGATGATCACAGCACTGCAAAGCATAGAGTCATCCGCAACGACGGAATCAGAGCTCGATGCACAGGCTCCTGACAAGGTTTATGTCCCATTGTATATTGGCATCTCACAGGAGGGAGACGGAGCGCCCTACGACCAAATCCTGAGCGGACTGACTCCACTGCCGAATCCCATGGCGATCGGTGCCACATGGAATCCGGACCTGGCACGGCAGGTTGGCGCGGTGGCGGGCAGTGAATTAAACGCGTTGGGTTTCAATCTATATCTGGGACCCTCGCTGGATGTGGTGGAAGCATCGAACCCCTCCGCGCGGGTTGACCTGGGAGCGCGCGTCTTCGGTGGGAATCCGTTTTGGGTCGGCGAGATGGGACGCGCCTACATTTCAGGCCTGCATACCGGGAGCGATTCCCGCCTGGCCGTGGTCGCCAAACATTTCCCCGGACGCGGGGATTCAGATCGCTCGCCGGAGAAGGAAGTGGCGACCGTTCGCAAATTGCTCGAGCAGCTCAAGCAGGTCGAACTGCCTCCCTTTTTCGCAGTTACAAATTCGACCCAGGCAAATGAACTTGCCGATGGTCTGCTCGTGTCGCATATTCGCTACCAGGGCTTCCAGGGCAACATCCGGGCAACGACGCGACCGGTCAGTCTCGATGAGTCGGCCTTGTCGGCGGTCGTTTCCCTGCCTGAATTTACCGCCTGGCGCGGGAATGGCGGCCTGATCGTCAGTGACGCTCTTGGGAATCAGGCCGTCCGTGATTTTTACTCGCAAAGCGGAGAAAATTTCTCACCGCGCCTGGTGGCGCAGGATGCTTTCCGGGCAGGCAACGACCTGCTTTATCTGGGCAATGTCGCTTCCGAGGACGAGGATATTTATACGGCGACCCTGGAAATCCTTGATTTTTTTGCACAGCAATATCGCACGGATCGTGTATTCGCGGAACATGTTGATGGAGCCGTGACCAGGATCCTGGCTCAGAAGCTGAGCATGTATGATGAGTTTCGGCTTGCGAACGTACTCCCTGCGGAGACCGGGTTGTCCAGCCTCGGCTCTGCGCAGGAGACGGCCCTGGAAGTTGCACGCAACGCTGCAACCCTGATCAGCCCCGACCCGCAGGAACTAACCCGGTTATTGCCGCAGCCACCCAATCAGGCGGAACGCATCACGTTTTTGACAGACACTTCCATGTTCAAACAATGCACTACCTGCCTGTCGCAGGAAGGCCTGCCGGTGGACGCACTTCAAAAGGCAGCCTTGCGGATGTATGGGCCGGGCGGAAGCGGGCAAATCTTTACCAGCCGTCTGAACTCCTTTGCGCTGGATGAGCTGGAAGCCATGCTGAATGGAGAGAGCACGACGGACATCGAGGGGATTCTGGAACGCGCCAACTGGATCGTCATTTCATTGACCGGTGTCAATGACGGACAGATCGCCCTGCTCCAGCGATTCTTTGAGGAACGCCCGAGCCTGATCCGGACCCGCAAGGTGATCCTGTTCTCGTTCACTGCGCCCTACTATCTTGATCCGACCGATATCTCCAAGCTGACGGCTTATTACGCGTTGTACAGCAAACAGCCGGCCTTCGTGGATGTGGCGGCCCGTCTGCTCTTTCAACAGACGGCTGCGCCGGGTGCCTCGCCTGTCTCCATCCCATCCGTGGGATATGAACTTCCGTATGTCATCTCTCCGGATGAGAACCAGATCATTCCGCTTGCGCTGGACAAGGCGGTGGAAGCCACTCCCACGAGCGAAACGCCGACAGCCGCGGTGGTGCCGACCCAGACGGAAATCCCGCTCTATCGCATCGGGGATACGATCACCGTTCGGGCTGGACCGATCCTGGATCACAATAAGCACATCGTGCCCGATGGAACGCCCGTCAATTTTATGATGACGACGCAGGATGAGAGCGGTCAAATCCTGCAGCAGGTGGAGGCGACCACGGTCAGGGGGATGGCGCGGGCTTCCTTCGCCATCGATCGGCCTGGGAAGGTGGAAATCACCGTGGTCAGTGAACCGGCTGTGGTTTCGAACGTCCTGAAATTCGATGCTTCGAATGAAGGCGCGGCGGTGACCGTTGAGGTTCCCCAAATCACCATGACGCCCGTGCCTTTAACAGCGACGTCGACTCCCGCGCCCGAAAGTGATCTCGTCTCGCCGGAAGGCTATCCGCGCGTGGGTATCTGGCTTCTCGTCATGCTGGCAATTGTCGGCGGCGCGGCCCTGGCGTTCTGGGCCGCCAGCCGGATTGTCTCGCCGCGCTGGGGCCTGCGCTGGGCTCTGTGTGTGTTTGTGGGTGGCTTGCTGGCGTACAACTATCTCGCGCTGGGATTGCCCGGCGCGACGGAATGGATCGCTTCCTCGGCGGGCGCGTTTGGCGTGCTGCTGTTGACGTTTGCGGGGCAGGTGATTGGCTCTTTGGGGGCCTGGGTGTGGATGCGGGTGATCAGCGCACCAGGGTCGCCAGAAGACTGACCAGAAGCAGGACGGCTGCGCTCCATGCCAGAGTCGCTTCGGGCGCGCGGGCCAAATATTCCCAGACGGAGGGCGCATGAGCGCGGCGCACCGCGATCGGGAGAGTCGGTGCTTCGCTATATCCCAGTAAGGCTTCACGAAAATCGTTGATCGTATCCGGACGTTCATCCGGATGCAGCGACATGCCCCACAGGATGGCCCGCTCGGCGCGCGGCGAAACGGCCGGGTTGATTTGTCGCAGCGGAACCAGGCTTTCAGGCTGCAGGAAGCGCTTGCGTGCATCCGCCGGCGGCTCGCCGGAGAGCAGGTGGTAAAGTGTCGCGCCGAACGAGTAAATGTCGGAACGAATGTCTGTGTGGATATCGCTGCCGCCATACTGTTCGAGCGGCGTGTAGAGCGCGGTCCCCTGGCCCTGGATGATGGTAATGGTGACTTCGTCGGGCGCCAGGATCTTCACGAGTCCGAAGTCCACCAGTTTGATCAGACCGTGCGGCATCAGTTTCAGATTGCTTGGCTTGATGTCGCGATGGACGATGGACGGTTCCTGGCTGTGGAGAAAGGTGAGGGCACTGCCGATCTGATCGGCCCAGGAGAGCACATCGGTTTCCTTCAAAAAGACTTTCTTGCGGCGCGCCTCCAGGAGCAGGGCCCGCAGATCGTCGCCTGGCACGTAATCCATGACCAGGTAGTCCCGCGGCCCGTTGGAAAAGAAATCCGAGACCTTCGGCAGGTTGGGATGATCAAGACGCGCGAGCACAGTTGCCTCGCGCAGGAACTGGTCGCGGGCTTCTTCTCGGACGTCTTCCGGGAGGGCGCGGTCGTATTCGACTTCCTTCAACGCGCATTGGCGGCCCTTGAGACGGGTATCGTCGGCGAGGTAAATTGAACCCATTCCGCCTTGACCGATCCGCTCACGGATCTTGTAACGGCCGCGCAGGACCTCCCCGTTCTTGAGAGGTGCGAGCACTATTCTCCTTTGGTCTACCGAACCATGGCGATGTCTCCGGCAAATCTCTTTCGGCGTAAGTTCTGCACAGAAACGCGTCTTTATGCTATATTATTATAATATACTCCTTTGACTATCCTGTCAGATTCAAATACATGGGAATTTCATGAACAAATCATCGGAAGAATTTCCTTTGCTGGTTGCCCAGGAGGGACCGCTCAAAGGTCAGCGGTGGCAATTGAGTCAGACAATCGTATTG
>JBAVVF010000266.1:0-4131 GCA_049697155.1 Anaerolineales bacterium | reverse complement strand
TTGTCACCCTGAGTCCCCACCTCAGCAGGCATTATCGCCTGGTCGAGGATCGAGCTCATTATCATCTTCTGAGAGGCGGGCATTATTTGGGGCAGATCACCTGTCTCTATCAACCTGACCGGCTGCGCCTGACCGCCGAGCTTAGGGAAATCAGACCGGATGTGATCGAGGCTTTCGGCACGGAAGGCCCCTATGCATATGCAGCTGTATCCAGCGGCCTGCCCTGCGTTGTGTATGTTCAGGGAATTATTACGGAAATCCTGAAAACAATGGACGTGGCACCGACCAGTCCTCAGTGGATACATCATTTTCTCACCCAGTTTTTTGAGCGCTGGACGATCCGAAGAGGCAAATACTACATAGTTGAAAATGGGTTCGGCGCGCGATTTGTCAAACAACTGAACCCGGACAGTAAATCATTCGTCCTGCCTAATATTATTAATCCACTTTTTTTTCAAACACAAAGCACTTCTGCAGACCAAAAGCCGGAAATTCTCTTTGTCGGGCGTCTATCGGTACTCAAGGGAGGTCTTGAATTAATCCGAGCCTTCGAAATCATCCTGGAAGCCAGGCCGGAGACACGCCTGACCATTATCGGTGACATAAGCCCGGAAGTAATGAGGACCATCCAATTGCTGCCGTTGAACGCGCAAGAGTCAATCAGCATTTGCGGCAGGCAGGATCAACTGTTTATACTGAACAAAATGCAGGCTAAACCGATATTTGTCTGCCCATCAAGAATGGATTCCAGCCCGAATTCCGTTTATGAGGCGATGGCCGCTGGATTACCTGTCGTTGCCACAAGAGCAGGCGGATTGCCTTATATGATCGAGTCCGGAACAACCGGATATTTAACTGATCCGCTGGATTGCGACTCTCTCGCTGAACGAATCCTGTATTTATTGGATCATCCAGACGAACGACGCAGACTGGGTACCAACGCCAGCCGGGTGACGCGTGAGCGCCTAAGCCCAGAGAAAATCGGACAGGAGCTCATTAATATTTACAGACAAGTGTGTGCTCAACAATGAACATCCTGTTTTACATAGGCAATTCCCCGTTTCCCTACGGTTCTGCGGGAGCCGCGCGGGTCCGCGCACTGGCTCAAGGATTGGCGAACGCAGGCGCAACCGTCCGGGTTCTGTCTTTGGCCGTCCTCGAGGATCGTGAGGAAGACCACGTATCAGGAGGCAGAGCTTTTCATGGCGTGCCATATGAGAGCGTGACAGGCTATGGACGTTCAGCCAGGCGTCTCCCACTACTGATCGGTAAACTGCTCAACTACAGCCATATGCTATCCTCTTCGCTCCGCGGATACTCGAGAGTTAAGCAATTGACGAGCAGTCAAGACGTTGATGCAATCATCCTGTACGGCTGGAACTGTATTGAAGTGGAACCCGTTATTCGCCTGGCCAGGTCACGCGGAATAACCACCCTCTGCGACGTTGTTGAGTGGCCGACCGTGAAATCTTTCCGGGGAGGCATGATTAATCCTCTATACTGGCTGACCCGCAGGACGTGGCAGGCCTCTCACTTTCTCAGCGACGGCATTATCGCGATATCTTCTTTTATCGAAGGGCAATATGTCAGCAAGGGCCGTCCGGCAATCCGCATACCGGCAGTGACCGACCTGCAGCCGCCCTGCCGGCCAGCGCGTCAGGCGACCGAAAAGCAATCGCAACCTGCTATCCGACTGGCTTACCTTGGCAAGCTGGCCGGCAAAGATGATCCGGAGACCATGCTGGCCGCCATAAAATTGGCGATCGAAAAAGGCACCTCTGTACATCTGGACCTCCTTGGTACAAATGGCAGGGCCGGAGCCAAGTACCAGTCCATCTGCTCGGCCGATCCGCTTTTGGCTTCGGCTGTATCCTTTCATGGCTGGGTGCCCGACGAGCATCTGCCTGCATATCTTCAGCGCGCCGACGCTTTAATCCTGCTCCGCAGAGCAGACGATGAAACCCGGGCCTCTTTTCCAACGCGTCTGCCAGAGCTGCTGCTGAACTGTCTGCCGGTGATCACAAGCGCAGTCGGGAGCATTTCAGAATATCTGGTGGACCAGAAGAGCGTCATCCTTGCGCCTGCCGGAGATGCGCCGAGACTTGCGGATCGAATCCTGGACCTGGCCTGCCATCCAGAGCGTGCAGCCAGAATAGGAAAGGCAGGATTTCAAGTTTGCCTTGAGCATTTCAGAGCCGAAAAATATGCTCTTCAACTCATCAAATTTCTTGAGAGTCTCTCGGACACGCCCCAAGACCGAAGGATGGATGCAAAATGATAAAGCTGCTTGCAAAAGCCATTCGAAGAGTTACTGCCCTGGTATTGCTGAACATCGATCCGGTGGTCTACGCCCGCCGAATTGGGGTCAAAATCGGACAAGATCTCCGCATCATCAATCCCGAACTGCAGACCTTTGGCTCGGAACCCTATCTGATTTCGATCGGCAGCCACGTGACCCTCTCCTCGGGCGTAAGACTGGTCACACATGATGGCGGGGTCGCAATCTTCCGCGCTCAAAACAAGGACATAGAACGCTTTGGCCCCATCCGGATTGGGGATAATGTTTTTGTAGGGATGAATTCGATTATTATGCCTGGCGTCAATATTGGTGACGGCTCCGTAATCGGGGCCGGCTCAATCGTGACCAGGGATGTGCCTCCCAATTGTGTTGTGGCAGGCGTTCCGGCCAGAAGGATAAAGTCAACAGATCAATACTGGGAAAGCGTCTCTTCGCAATGCACATACATCAGGTCCCTGCCAGCTGCCCAAAAACGTGATTACCTGGAAACGCGTTTCAGGCAGGCGGAAAGCTCGTCGAAGGAGTCGTGATCAATGTATGCCCTGCGCAGATTCCTCTGGGGACTCCACATTCTAAGGATAATTACGTTTTCCACGATTTCCTCCGTGGTCGCGCAGTTCCGTCTTCGCATTTCCGGGGCGGCCAAAATAGGACATGGGCTCGTAGTTACAGGCTGGCTTTACACCATCATTCATCCAAATGCAGAAGTTCAAATTGGTGATGAAGTGCGCCTCAATTCTGGTTTCGAGCGCAACGTTGTGGGAGGATACCGGCGCATGACCCTCGATATCGGTTCCGGGGCCAGTCTCATCATCGGCGGCCAAACCGCCATCTCCAATTCAACGATCGTCTGCCGCCAGCTTGTTTCCATCGGCGACCATGTCTTTATCGGGGGCGGCTGTAACATATATGATACGGATTTTCATCCCCTGGAGGCTGAGAGGCGCCAGGATAGGCACCAGCTACCCCGGACAGCGCCCATTATTCTTGGCAATCATTGTTTTATTGGGGGGCATACAACCATCCTGAAAGGCGTCACCATCGGAGAGGGCGCGGTGGTCGGCGCGGGCTCGGTCGTAACGAAGGATATCCCAGCTTTTGAGGTCTGGGCCGGAAACCCGGTTCACTTCATCAGGAAGCTCGAGAACAATGTCTAGGTCCATCCGGGTATGCTTTGTTTTTCGAGGGAATGCACTCGGCAATGTTGGCGGCGCCGAAAAATCCATGTTTCGCTTGATGCGATTTGCGCATCCAGACAAAATCGATTGCCGCGTGCTCTTCTACGGAAAAGACAACCTGCCGTTTCGGGAGCTGCTTGCCAGCATTCATATTCCCGTCCTGGTTGTCCGAGGCGCCAGAGCACTGTATAACCAGTTTTGCCACATCCGGCCTGATGCAGGATATCTGTTTGCGCGGCCTCATCTGGTGCTGTGGGGGATCGCGGCGCGAAAGGCGCACATCCCGGTGATTGTCGCGGCTGAACGAGGGTCGGCCGACCGTCTCACCGACCGGATCTTCCAGCAATTCACCCGGTATTTTGTCGATGCATATATTGCCAATTCGAAAGCTGCCAGAGCGCGGCTGCTGGAATCGGGGATTTCCCGGGAGCGGGTCTTCGTTGCCTACAATGGTATCGTCGAGGACCAGAATAGCGCTCGAGAGCTTGCCAGTCCCAGCCCAGCGGGCCGCCCGCTGATCATCTGCGTTGCAAGCATCCGTCCCGGAAAAGGGCAGATTATACTGCTGGAGGCCATAAAGCTCTTACGGGCGCGATTTCCTGGGATCGGTGCCTTGCTGGTCGGGCGGGATTTAACCAGGGGTAAGTTCTTCAG
>JBAVVF010000265.1:0-4994 GCA_049697155.1 Anaerolineales bacterium | reverse complement strand
TACTGGTTCACGCGCGAAGGGACTGCCGGCCAGAACTTCTTCTGCGATTGGTCAGCCATCAGCGGCGGCTGCAGCAACCTGAGTGGAGCCTTCGTTGCGCTGAGTCCGGCCCGGACAGGCGCGAACTTCTATCTGGAGATCAGCTTTACTTCTGCCGCCGGTTCGATCGCGGCCGGCGGTCAGAGCGGTGAGATCCAGGCCCGCTTTGCCAAGGCAGACTGGTCGAATTACACCGAGACCGGCGATTATTCGTTCGATCTTACGAAGACTTCTTTTACCGATTGGGATCATGTGACACTGTACCGCAACGGTGTCCTGGTGTGGGGAATTGAACCCTAGTTGATTCACGCCATAGCGAGTAGGAACGTCCTACTCGCATTGGCGCTGTTCATGTAACCGGTTACATAAGCCGGACAGGAGAATGAATGGAGGCCTTCATGTTCAATCAGCAATGGAAAGTTCGCAGTAACAAACGTCGATGGATGATAGTGGCGGCATTCGCAATGATCGCGGCCATACTGCTGTCTTCCCTGGGCACCCCAGCCAGCCTGGTTTCTGCCCAAGCCGCGCCTGCGGTGTTCCGCGTCGATGCAAACGGCAACATTACCAAGGATGGTGTGCTGTTCCGCATCAAAGGCGCATCCTGGTTCGGGCTCCAGGGACGATACGAGATCGCCACGGACCCCGTCAACCCGAGAGGCGCCCCGATGGAGCAGTACATGGGCAACGTCTTCTGGGCACCGAGCGGCCGCACTTACGACCAGGATATCGCCGAGTTCAAGGCCATGGGCCTGAACGTGATCCGGCTGCCGGTCGTCCACCAGACCCTGAGCGGCACCGACCCGCAGGGCATGGCACCCAATCTGAAGAACGATCCGTCCGTGGTCATCCCCAACTCGCGGCTGGCGCTCGAGACGGTGATCAAGAAACTGGACGCGGCTGGCATCTACGTCCTGCTCGACATCCACTCCTGCTCCAACTACGTGGACTGGCGCAAAGGCCGTTTCGACGCGCGCCCGCCGTGGGTGGATGCCGACCGCCAGAACTACGACTTCAAACGCGAGGAGTGGTCCTGCGCCGACACGCTCAACCCGCCGACGGTCACGCATACCCAGCCGTACAACGAGACGATCTGGCGGAGCGATCTGCGCACGCTGGCCGGTCTGAGCTCGCAGCTCGGTGTCACCAACATTATGGGCATCGACATCTTCAACGAGCCGCATGACTACACCTGGGCCGAATGGAGGCGGCTGATCGATGTCGCTTATGCAGAGATCAACGCCGTGAACCCCAATATCCTGATCTTCGCCCAGGGCATCGGAACTACGCCGGGCAAGCAGGATGGCACACCGGATACCTTCACCCAGGAGCCGCACGGGGACCTGGCGACCAACCCCAACTGGGGTGAGAACCTGTACTTGGCCGGCACCAACCCGCCGACCATGCCGAAGAACCGGCTGGTCTACTCGCCGCACACCTACGGTCCGTCGGTGTTCGTGCAGAAGATGTTCATGGATCCCGCCCAGCCGCAGTGTGCCGGGCTGGAAGGCGATGCCGCCGCGGCCGCGAAGTGCAACATCGTGATCCCCACGGCGCTGCTCGAGCAGGGCTGGCAGGAGCACTTCGGCTACCTGAAGGCGATGGGTTACGCAGTGGTCATCGGCGAGTTCGGCGGCAACTGGGAGTGGCCGGCCGGTACGGCCAGCCTGCGCGACCAGCAAATGTGGAGCCACATCACCGACCACACGGTCGATGCCCGTTGGCAGCAAGCCTTCGTGAACTGGCTGTCCAAGGCGAACATCAATGACACCATCTACTGGTCGGTCAACCCAGAATCGGGCGATACCGGCGGTCTTTACACCACCCCCTACCGGGCGGGCACGAACGAGACTGCCTGGGGGACGTGGGGTCCCATCGATACCCGGAAGACAACCATGCTGGCGAAGCTCTGGAACGCAGGGTTCGGGCCGACTCCTACCCCCTCGTTTACCCCGACAACCTGCGTGAACTGCCCAACGAATACCTTTACTCCCAGCCCGACCAAGACGAATACCCCCACCATCACACCGACTCCGAGCGGGAATATCAAAGTTCAGCTGGCTGGTGCCGGGACCGACAACAACCAGCAGACCCAGTTCCGCTTCCGGATCCAGAACACGGGCACCAGCGCGCGCTCGAACCTTTCGGTGAGACTGTATTTCACCACGGATGGCTCGAACCCTGCCTCAAGTTATGTGCTCGAGAAATACTACGATCAATCCGGCGTGGCGGCGGCCTCGGGTCCCACCCAGGCTTCAGGCAATATCTATTACTTCACCATCAATTATGGAACGGCCTCCCTGCCGGCCGGAGGGGCCTGGGAGTATCACACCTCCCTGCACCTGAACAATTGGGGCAGTACCTACAACGCGACGAACGATTGGTGGCACACCGCCAGCGCGCTGCCCGCCAGCTACACCGATTGGGCGAGCCTGCCGGCCTATTCTGGCACACGCATCTGGGGCAATGAACCTGTGAGCGGCCCAACCTTTACACCCACCGCGACCGTCGTCACCAACACCCCCACGCGCACTCCCACGCCGACACGCACACCCACGGGTGTGACCAATACACCCACCCGCACTCCCACCCCGACGCGGACGCCGACCGGTGTGACCAACACACCCACGCGGACTCCGACCACCGGCCCGACAACCCTCCGCCTGCAATACCGCGCCGCAGACACGACCGCCGGCGACAATCAGATCAAGCCGCACTTCAACATTGTCAATGGCGGCACGAGCAGTGTCCCGTTGAGCGAATTGAAGATCCGTTACTGGTTTACGCGCGAGGGCACTGCCGGTCAGAACTTCTTCTGCGACTACGCGGCAGTCAACTGCAGCAACCTGAGCGGAACGTTTGTCCAAGTCAACCCGGCCCGGACGGGTGCGAACTTCTACCTGGAGATCAGCTTCGTTCCGGCGGCCGGCTCCATCTCCGCGGGCGGCCAGAGCGGCGAGATCCAGGCGCGCTTTGCCAAAGCCGACTGGTCGAATTACACCGAGACCGGCGACTACTCCTTCGATCCTACGAAGGTCTCTTTCACCGATTGGATCCGCGTGACGCTGTACCGCAACGGCGTGCTCGTCTGGGGCACAGAACCCTAAGGTTCCATGAAACTTTCCACAACCCTTTGGATGAGTTCCAAAAATCCAAAGGGTTGTGGATTGCTCAGTCGGATGGAGGCTGGCAATGAAAGTGAAGATCAGGAAAACAGCGGTTTCGTATTTGTGGCTGCTTGCCATTGCCGGCATGCTTGCCATGCTCATGGCTCCACAGTTTATGAATGTGCGAGCTGCACCGAGTGGCGCTCCGACCGGCCAGCGGCTGCGTTCCTTAGCCGGACCGTTTTACATTGGCTTCGCGTCTGCGAATAACTTCTGGTCGCTTTCGGACGCGGCGCTCTACCAGGAAACAGCCCGGGCCGAGTTCAATATTCTCACGCCTGAGAATGCGATGAAGTGGGAAAGCCTCCATCCTCAGCAAAATACTTATAGCTTTGCACAGGCCGATCAGCACGTGCAGTGGGCGCAGCAAAACAATATGGCTGTCCATGGGCACACGCTCGTCTGGCACAGCCAGAATCCGTCGTGGCTGACCAACGGCAGCTGGACCAGCGCGACCCTTACTAATGTTCTCTATGACCATATCGATACGGTCGTGGGACGTTATCAGGGCGACATCCTTGTCTGGGATGTGGTCAACGAAGCCTTCGACGACGGCGCCAGTCCGCGCAATTCGATCTGGCGCAGCGTCATCGGCCCGAATTACATTGACATGGCCTTCCAGCGTGCCCGCCAGGCAGACCCTGACGCCAGGCTGATCTACAACGACTATAACATCGAGACGATCAACAGCAAATCGACTGCCGTCTACAACATGGTGTCCAGCATGAAGAGCCGCGGCATCCCGATCGATGGCGTCGGCTTTCAGATGCACCTCACCAGCGGCGGGATCAATATCCAGAGCTTCGCCGATAACATGCAGCGCTTTGCACAGCTGGGATTGGAAATCTATATCACCGAGATGGATGTGCGCTATCCCGCTCCGATCTCTCAGGCGAACCTGACCGCCCAGGCGAATATTTACGGCAATGTCCTCGACCGCTGCCTGGCACAGCCGGCCTGCAAGGCATTGCAAGTCTGGGGATTCACCGACAAGTATTCATGGGTGCCGGACTTCGAGCCGGGCTCGGGCGACGCGCTGATCTTCGATGCGAATTACAACGCCAAGCCGGCCTACTATGCGTTGCAGGCTCAGTTCGACAGCGGGCCGACGAACACTCCGACCCGCACGCCCACGGGACCGACTCCCACGCCCTCGCGCACTCCCACCCCCTCGCGAACCCCGACCATCACCCCCACCTCGAGCGGCAGTTTGAGGGTCCAGATCGCAGGCGCGGGCACGGATAACAATCAGCAGACACAGTTCCGCTATCGCATCCAGAATACGGGTACGAGCGCCGTCTCCAACCTGTCGGTGCGGCTGTACTTCACCACGGATGGCTCGAACGCTGCATCGAACTATGTGCTCGAGAAATACTACGATCAATCCGGCGGGGCGACTGTCTCTGGTCCTGCCCAGGCTTCAGGCAGCATCTATTACTTCACGGTTAACTATGGAACGAGATCACTGCCCGCCGGGGGAGCGTGGGAGTATCACACCTCCCTGCATCTGAAGGATTGGGGCAGCAGTTACAACGCGACCAATGACTGGTGGCACACGGCCAGCGCGCTGCCTGTGAGCTATAGTGACCGGGACTCGATCCCGGCATATCTGAACGGCTCAAAAGCGTGGGGCAATGAGCCGACCGGCGGCCCGACGAACACCCCGAGTGCTACGCCTTCGCGAACTCCAACCGCCACGCGCACCAACACACCTACCCTGACACCCACCGGGGCAACCCTGACGCCCACACGCACCCCCACCGTTACACCCACCGCGACCTTCTGTCC
>JBAVVF010000264.1:0-10985 GCA_049697155.1 Anaerolineales bacterium | reverse complement strand
TCCTTATGCTTATCAAGTAGTAACGGCTTCAGCCGTTTAAAGCGACTGAAGTCGCTACTACATTTTCATGTTCATGGTGCATCAATGAATCATAACCTCTCTCGTCGTGACTTCCTCAAAATCGCAGGTGTGAGCCTGGGGGCGCTGGCGTTTACTCCCTACCGGATGCCGGATCTGGACTATCTATCTGCCCCCAAGCGTCTGCCGGAATTTCCAAAGAGCGAGATCATCGGGCGCGTGGTCGAGAACGGTATCGATCTGCGCAGTCGCGCGACCAATGATCCCAACCTGAACACTTCCATTGGCAGGCTGCCTGCAGACACCCTCGTCGAGTGGGGCCGCCAGGTTGTGGGGAATGTGATCGGCGGGTTGAGCAACCAGCGTTACGTGGAAACTCCGCAAGGCTTTATTTATGCTTCCGTCCTTCAGCCCACGCGTAACCTTCCCAATACGCCGATTACCGAGATGCCGGCCGGGCAGCCGGGCTTTTGGGCCGAGGTGACCGTCCCCTACGTCAATCTGGCGCTTGAAGGCTCAGTTCAGTCACCCTGGTTGAGAAGTAATATTGAATACAATTTTCCGCCGCGTTTATATTATGGCCAGGTGGTGTGGATCGACCAGATCCGCACGAGCAATGGTTTTGTGGAATACCGCTGGAATGAAGATGCGAACGGCCATGGCTATGGCTATGGCGCCTATGGCGAGTTCTTCTGGGCGGATGGCGCCGGGTTGAAAGTATTGACCGAGACGGATGTGACGCCCATTCACCCGGAGGTCGATCCTGGTCAAAAAACGATCACAGCCAATCTTGATTATCAAACACTCTCCTGTTATGAGGGAAATTCCGAGGTCTATTTTTGTCGTATTTCAAGCGGAATAAGATATGATGCTGCCGGACAGATCAGCGATGAGCTTGCGACTCCGGTTGGCAACCTGTTGACACACTGGAAGATCGTTTCGCTGAATATGACGGCCGGCACGGCTCAGGCCGGGTATTCCACGCCGGCTGTGCCATGGAACACCATGATCAGCGGGGATGGGATCGCGATCCACGGTGCCTTCTGGCATAATGCGTTTGGCGAGAAACGCTCGCATGGCTGCATCAATGTCACTCCCGAGGACGCGAAATGGATCTGGCGCTGGACGACGCCTTATGTCACGCTTGCGCAAAGCGAAATGCGGATGTCTCTCCCGGAGCACGGTACGACCGTCGTCACGATAGAGACCAGATTCTAGGTTTTTTTACTGGAGGGTGTTACATGGATATTGCACAGGTAAGTTTTGGACTGGCGTTTTTGGCGGGGGTGGTCTCCTTCCTTTCTCCGTGTGTTTTTTCACTGGTTCCTGCATATATCGGTTATCTCGGCGGGCGCGCCGTGGGTGGTGAAGTTACAGAGAACAATCGTTTTGTGACTTTCACGCATGGACTGGCGTTCGTGCTTGGGTTTAGCCTGGTCTTCATCACATTTGGAGCTGTGGCCGGTGCGTTTGGAAACCTGCTCTTCGACCTGCGCTTTATCCTCGCCAAAGTTGGCGGGCTGGTCGTGATTATCTTCGGACTGCACATGATCGGCGTCTTCCGGATCCCATTTTTGGAATACGATACCCGTGTCCAGAAGGTGCCCGATCGCAAATGGGGCTATCTCTCTTCGGCACTGATGGGTATATTCTTTTCCGCAGGCTGGGCTCCCTGCGTGGGGCCGGTGCTCGGTACGATCCTGACCTTTGCCGCGAACGGCGGCTCGATCTCAACCGGTGTTTCTCTCCTCTCGGCTTACTCGGCCGGGCTGGCGATGCCATTTCTGATCGCTGCTCTGGGTGTGGGATGGGTCTCGATCACGCTGCGAAAGTATGGCAAAGCGATGCATTATATTGAGATTGCCATGGGAGTTGTTTTGGTTATCATCGGTATCCTGCTCTTCGCCGGCATTTTCGAGGTGATTGCCCAAAAAGGTCAGTTCTTCTGGATCGATTTTGGTATATAGGTTCTGATTTCAATGCTTACTGTTACTCTCTACATGCGTAAGGACTGTCACCTGTGTGAGCAGGCTAAAGCTGATCTCGAATCACTGCAGTCCGAATACCCGCACCGCCTGGTGGAAATCGATATAGACAGCGACCCGGCGCTGCAGAAATCATATTTGCTCGAAATCCCCGTGGTGGAGGTGGGCCCGTATGCCCTCAAGTCGCCATTCGACAGACAAAAACTGATGATGACCCTGGGCGCGGCAGGGGACCGGCGCGGCCAGCTCGATAAACTGGGGCGCGAAGATTATCATGACCGCGTCCGGCGCGGCCAGACGATCAGCGGGGCCGACCGTACCATGGCCTGGATCTCCAGGCACTACCTGGCCTTCTTCAACTTTTTCATCCTGCTGTATTTCGGGCTGCCGATCCTTGCTCCTGTGCTGATGAATGCCGGCGCGACCCAGCCTGCCAACATCATCTACTGGATGTATAAGCCGCTCTGCCATCAATTTGGATTTCGGTCCTTCTTCCTGTTCGGCGAGCAGCCATACTATCCGCTGCAGGAGGCGGGCATGGCGGGCGTCAAAACATTCGACCAGGTGACCGGCTTCGAAGACCTGGACGATCCGGCAGCTTATTCCCGCTTTCAGGCGCGCGAATTCACCGGCAATGAGACGGTGGGCTATAAGATTGCTTTGTGTGAACGCGACATCGCGATCTACGGCGCGATCCTGCTCTTTGGCCTGGTCTATGCGTTGAGCGGCCGGCGCATCAAGCCGCTGCATTGGATGTTGTGGATGTTGATCGGCATCGGTCCCATCGGCCTGGACGGTTTCTCGCAGCTCTTCAGCCAGATCGAATGGTCCTGGCTGTCTGCCATCCTCCCGTATCGCGAAAGCACTCCCTTCCTGCGCGTGTTGACCGGTGGGCTGTTTGGTTTCACGACCGCCTGGTTTGCCTACCCATACATGGAGGAATCGATGGCGGAGACGCGTCAGTTCTTTATCAAGAAATTTGCCTCCATTGCACAAAATAATGTGCCGTCGGTCTAGTGGAAATGGTGTCCTTTCTTAGATCTTAGAGCTTGAGTTCATGGCCTTTATTCAGCATAACGGAATCCGCTACCTGCAATTTGATGCCGTCCAAACCCGGCATGCCATTTTTACGCGGCAGGGCGGGGTCAGCCCTGATCCCTGGGGGTCGCTGAACGTTGGCGGGACGGTGGGTGATGACCTGGCGCGCGTTCGTGAGAACCGGGTTCTCTCCTTCCAGGCCCTGGGCTGTGCCCCCGAATCCATCTATGACGTGTGGCAGATCCACAGCGCCGATGCGGTCTGTGCCGAGTCCCCGCGTCCCGTCGACGAAACCTATCGCCGGGCGGATATTATCCTCACCGACAAGCCCGATGTGACCCTGTTTATGCGTTTCGCGGATTGTGTCCCAATCATGGTGCACGACCCGCGCCAGGGAATTGTCGGGCTGGCGCACGCGGGCTGGATGGGGACGCTGCGGGATGTCGCCAGCGCCACGGTGGAGGCCATGAAGCAGAACTATGGCTCGAACCCCGCGGATATCATTGCCGGGATTGGGCCGTCGATCGGGCCGGACCATTATGAGATCGGCGCAGATGTCATCCTGCAGGTCATGCAAAAGTACGCGAACGAGGCTGAGCTGCTTCTCGCTTCGCACAACGGAAAAATCCACTTCGATCTTTGGGAAGCCAATCGGATGGCGCTGGAGCGCGCCGGCGTGGGTCAAATCGAGGTCTGTGGGATCTGCACGGCCTGCCACACGGAGGATTGGTTTTCGCATCGGGCCGAAAAGGGGCGCACCGGACGCTTCGGCGCATTGATTTCGCTGCATTAATTCTCCCTGCGGCCTGCGCAGTAGAATGGGGAAGATTATAATTATCGTATGCCTGACCTTGTCGCCTCGATCCGTGAAAATTATCAACATGCACTTAACCAAATTGCAAACGCTGCCCGGAAGAGCAGCCGCAAACCGGAGGAGATCCGGCTGGTTGTTGTGACAAAATCCCAACCGGTTGAAATCGTTCAGGCGGCCCTGGAAGCAGGCGTGCGCATACTCGGGGAGAATTATCCTGAAGAGGGTGTTACAAAAATGCAATCTCTTGCCGGTCAAAGTGGGGTAGAATGGCACATGATCGGTCATGTGCAGAGCCGTAAAGCACGACTCGTGGCTGATCATTTTGTACTTTTACATTCGCTTGATAGCCTGAAGCTTGCGCAGCGTCTCGATCGATTCGCTGAGGAACGAAAGCGCGTTTTGCCGGTCCTGCTCGAATTCAATATCGGCGGGGAAGAGAGCAAATCAGGCTGGAATGCCGCGCAGGAACCGCAATGGAATATGTTCCTGCCCGAGATCGCTGATTTGCTTGGGTTGTCGCATCTGCGCGTGCATGGCCTGATGACGATGCCTCCGCTTGGAATGGACCCTGAAGATTCGCGCCGCTACTTCCTGCGCCTGAGGCAGCTACGCGACCATCTGGCGGGCCAATTCCCGAACGCGGACTGGCACGAGCTTTCGATGGGCACGAGTGCAGATTACACCGTCGCCGTGGAAGAGGGCGCGACCCTCGTCAGGGTCGGGACCGCGATCGTAGGTGTACGCAAATCCCAGTCGGAGAGTGAAGCCTGATGGATGTCCTGATTTATGTGATTAATGCCTTATCCCAAATTTTGGTTGTGCTGGTGATCGTGTCTGTCATCCTGTCCTATTTCATGGATCCCTATCACCCCATCCGGCGCGGCGTGGACCGGATCGTTGAGCCACTGCTGGCTCCCATCCGGCGCGTCGTGCCGCCCCTTGGAATGATCGATATCAGTCCGATCGTTCTGATCATCCTTATTCAGCTCGCTTCAAGCATCGTCATTCGCATTTTGTATTCATTGAGGTGAATCATGCATGATCGTAAATTCAATTTGCACAATGGTCAGAAAGGCTCCGCTCTGGCCGTGCGGGTAACGCCGCGCGCCAGCCGGAACGAGATCGTCGAACTGATGGAGGATGGGACGATCAAAGTGCGCATTGCCGCACCGCCCTCGGATAACGAGGCCAACGAAGCTTTGATTAAGTTCCTGGCTGAAGTCCTGGGTGTACCCAAATCCCGCCTGGATATTGTGGCGGGCGCCTCCGGGCGTGACAAACTGGTCTCCGTGGTGGACATGGACGTTGAGACGGTCCATCAGCGCATCCTGGCACACGTGGGATAATGAAGTGATCATTGCGACAGTCACGCCCCGGCGTGACTGTCTCTTTTTAACTTGTGGGGCCGTACAAATTACGATAGGTGTTGAAGATCTCGTAGATCAGGCGGATATAGTCGCGTGTTTCCTGAAAACGAACAACTTCCAGGAACAGGTCGGGATCGTCTCCCGCCAGGTCCCTCCAGGCGATGGCATTGCCCGGGCCGCCGTTGTAGGCTGCCAGACTGGCGTAAAGATTGCCATTCAGCAGGCTCCTGTTCCGGTCGAGGTAATAGGCGCCAAACCTCACGCTGACGATGGGGCGATACAGGTCTTCGGGGGTGTAGGCCGGCGGCCAGCTCAGTTCGGCGGCGATCTGCGCGCCGGTGTCAGGAATGATCTGCATGAGGCCGTGCGCACCCGCCGTGGAACTGACAAATCCTTCGAACAGACTCTCCTGCCGGATCACGCTGAACATGAAGAGCGGATCAAGGCTGTAGCGCTGGGCTTCGGCGATGATCAGATCGTGATAATACAATCCATAGCGGAGATGATTGAAATAGGCGGGCGCGGTCAGGGAGGCAGACTGTGAATCGAGTTGGGCCAGGGTCAATACTTCGCGCCCGGCAAAGATGGCCGAACGATAGAGACCGATATCCAGCAGGTGGTTGGCCAGCCTGAAACTGGCGACGGCATCCGCACTGACCGATTCGCGCAGAGCCTCGAATTCGACCCGGGCTTCCTCATACATCCCGAGTTCCCAGAGCTCCGTGCCGCGCACAAAACGCGGATCCTGCGCCAGCGCACCGGGCCCGGTCAGGTCGGTTTCGGGCGGCAGGCCGAAGGTGACGCGTACCCAGGCTTCCGCAGTTTTGCGTTCCGCGGCCAGATCAGGATTCAGGTTGGAGGTGGGCGGCGATGCAAACGGCGTCCGTCCGAGCAGGAGATCGCGGGCGCGCAGGCTGTAGTATTCCGTGGGATCGATGGCCTGGCCCTGCTGCCAGGAGGACTCGGCCGCGGCGCGGTCGCCCGTTTGATTCTGAGTCTTTCCAATCCAGAGATAGGCGCGGGCGCGGTCTTCCGGCTGGATGGCCAGGAGCAGACTCCTCTGGAAGGTCGTCAGCGCATTCGCGTAGTCACTAAGGCGATAGCGCATGATCCCTGCCAGGAAAAGTGCAGTTGGGACATGCTCACTCTGCGAGTATTCATTTGCAATGCGCTCCCAGGTCTGAGCGGCCGCTTCCAGCTGGCCGCTGCGCTCCGTGACCCGCGCTGCGCTCATCAGAAAATCTGCCGCAGACGGCGAGGCGGGATAGGTCGCGACGAAATCCCGATAGGTCTTTATACCGGCTTCATAATCGCCCTGGACGGCCCATTCCAGAAAGGCCTTTTCATCCCAGGCCTCCACCACGCGTTCGTGTTCCGGCGCGGTTGTAACGAAATACTCGAATGCCTCGATCGCTTCCTGGGTGCGCTGCAGATCGCGTAACGTCAACGCACGGTAATAATGCGGCGTGCCGTCGTTGACGGGATTGGCCGCGATATAGCGATCGAGGGCGACCAGGGCCACGTCATATTGAGCCGCGTAGTAGTCCACCAGCCCGCGGTCCAGGTCATCCACCTGGACGCCGGCATCCACCACCGCGACCAGCGAGAGATAGGCGTAATAGGAGAGCGGGTAATTCTCGACGGCGTGCAAATAACGCGTGTGGGCTTCCTCGACCTGACCCAGGGAAATATGTGCATTGCCCGCGTAGTAATCCATTTGCGCTTTGAGATAATCGTTCTTCGCCTTGGCAAAGATCTGGTCGTAAAGCGCCAGCGCGCCGGCGTAGTCGCCGAAGGAGGCCCGGGACTCGGCAATCTTGATCTCCAGATCCAGACCGTCGTCGAGGCGCGGCGCAGCGAGCGCGGCGTTGTAGGCGTTCTGCGCGCCGGTGAAATCGCCTGCCTCGAAGAGCGCGTCGCCGCGCAGATCCTGAATATATCCATCCAGCACGCCCGGGACGCGGGTCAGATAGTTGTTGTAGGATTCCGCAGCCTGTTGATATTGTCCCAGCCCCTCATAGGCCTGTCCCATCAGGAAAGGTGCGCGGGCCGCGTAGGTTGAATCGGGATAGGCACCGATCAGACTTGTGAGCGTATTAACCGATTCGGGATAGCGCCCATCGGCAAGTTCGGTTCGCCCGATGCCCCACAGTGCCGCGGCTTTGATGGCGTCGTCGGTTGTGTCGTTGAAGGCCGCGTGATATTGCTCGCGTGCCAGATCATAATCACCAAAGAACAAGGCCTGGTCGCCGGTATCGATCCGGACCACAGGCTCCATGGTTGGCAAAGGAGTCGGCGTGGGCAGAGGCGTATTGGTCGGAGTTGGGCCCGGGGTATTGGTCGGTGCCGCTGTGGCGAGGGGCACACCAAGAGGGAGGGCCTGACAGCCGGAGATCGTGAAAATGATCCATAGCCAGGCTAGTTTTTTAGTCGGATTCATGCAAACCTTATAACAGAAATGGGATGTGTCAACGCGTATATTTATCTTGTTCTCAGGAAAGGACCGTTACGCTCATTCCCAGCCGGATCCTGCCCTCGTTGAGGGGAATGACGTTCTGCCCGAAGATCGCGCCGAGTTTATGCCTGCGATATTTGCCCAGCGTCCTGAGCGGTTCCCTGCTTTGATCGAGCGTTTCCTTATCGATAGTCGTGACGACGCAGCGCGCGCACGGCTTGACCACTGCTAATTCAACGTCCCCGACCCTGATTCTGTTCCAGGTATCTTCGGCGAACGGCTCGCACCCTTTGACGACAAGATTGGGGCGAAAGCGATCCATGGGTACCGGCATCTCGAGGCGTGAGTTCAGGTCCTGCAGCCCCTCTTCTGACGTCAGCAAAATCGGATAGCCGTCTGCAAAGCCGGTGTGGTCATCCTCATTCACCGCATATTCCTGACTCACGCGGCGTTTGTAGCCATCCGCGAAATGAACGAGCCTGACGGGAGTCCCGAGCCAGTCTGAAAACCAGCCCGCGGCTTCCTCGCCCTGGTCAATGGCATGTACACCTTGGCTTTTCCAGATATCCACCGGCCAGGGTGTGCCCGAGGTTCGAATGCCCAGCTGAAGCGAATCATAATCTGGTGCAGATAGCTCAAGCGTGCCGTGGTCCAGTTTCGGCGTGGCGAGAGCCAGGCGCGGGACCTCGCGTTGCGTCAGAAATTTGCCTGCCGGTGTGACGACCATCATCCGGCGGTCGTGTTCGAGTCCCATGCGTTCCACGCAGACTGAATCGACCTCAAATCCGCGGCAGGCTTTGATGGGATAGTAGATAATATTCGATATTGTGATCATCGGAGATTTTCGTAGATTACCTTTGAAATCTGCGCCATGCAGGCATGTGCTTCGGCCCCCTGTTCCTCGGTGAAGCCGCGCGTCATGATCGAAAGTGCATACGGCTTTCGGTCTGCGGGATAAATGATGCCTGTGTCATGATAGACCTCGCCCGTCCAGCCCGTCTTGTGAGCCACTTTCACGCCCTCGGGCAGGAGGGCCGGGATGCTTTCGTTGAATTCCTGCCGGAGCATGATCTCGATCATCTTTTCGGAGGCTTGCTTCGAGACTACTCTTTTTGCGGCGATCAGCCGCATGGTCTGTGTGAGACCGCGGGCGGTGGCACTGTTGTTCATGCCGAGGCTGTATGCTGCCATGTCTTCGATGCCGCGGATCACCGTCACGCCCCGGATGCCGAGCGCCTGAATGAAATCATTGACATTCCTTGCGCCAATCTTTTCCAGCAGGATGTTCGTGGCCAGGTTGCTGCTGCGCACGATCATCAGGCGGGTCAGCTCCAGGATCGTTTCGCTTTCACCCAGGCGCGGATAGAGCGTCTGCTCGGCATCGTCGCTCTCCAGCAGCGAGAACGTGCTTCCGTCGGCGATGCTGGTAAATGAGTTGACGATGGGGAGACAATCTTCCAGCGACAGCAATTCCTGCGCCGCCTGATGGAATACCTCCATCATGACATGCACCTTGAAAGTGCTGGCAGGATGAAAGGTTTCATCGGCATGCAGGAAGGTTTCCCGGCTGGTTTCGAAGTCGTACGCAGCAACGGCAATCGTCTTGCCCTGCTGTTCTGCGATCAGTGTTTCCAGTTCCGGCATGGACGCAATTGTATCAAATGCCTTCGATGACCACCATGTTGGATATGGCCGTCTCGTGACGGATGCCTCTGGGGGCCGCATATTCCGCCGAATTAAGCCAGGTTTTGGCCTGCTCCAGGCTGTCGAACTGGAGGATGACCAGGCGGCTGGGTTTCCAGTCTCCCTCGAGGACCTCGTGTTTGCCGCCGCGGGCGATGTATTTCCCGCCGTACAGCTCGACGGTGGGCGCGGCCAGTTTTTTGTACTCCTCGTAGCGAACAGGGTCGGTGACGTTGATATCGACGATCACATATGCGGTCATGGAATTCTCCTCTGATCAGGATGGTCAATATTATCCCTCAATTCAGCTCGAGGGCGGTCTTCAATTTATGGCAATTCAACGATTTTCACTTAACTCTCACATCCACGGCCACTGCGCCGTTATCCAGGACTCGCAGCGGATTGATCTCGATCTCCGCGATGGCTTCATTTTCGAGGACAAGGTGCGATAACTTGATCAGGACATCGATGACGGCTTCCTCGTCGGCAGGGGGGATGTTCCGAAAACCTTTCAGCTTGCGGCCGGCCCAGGTCCGGCGGATCAGCTTCGCCGCCTCGGCCTCGTCCAGCGGGGCCAGGGCGAAAGCCACATCTTTGAGCCCTTCCACTTCCACGCCGCCGGAGCCGAACATCATCAACGGGCCGAACTGAGGATCGCGTACTGCGCCGACGATGACTTCCTGGCCGTCCGGGATCTGTCTTTGAACTTGGATTCCGTCGAGGCGCGCCTCCGGCAGTGCTTCTCCCACGCGGTCCCAAATCTGCGTGTAGGCAACTTGAAGAGCAGCGGGATCTTTTATGTTGAGCAGGACCCCGCCGACATCCGACTTGTGCAAAATATCAGGCGATGCAATCTTCATCACGACGGGATAGCCAAGTTCATCTGCAATCGCGGCTGCTTCCTCCACCGAGCGCGCCAGCCTGATGGGAGCGGTTGGAATGTCATATGCGCCGAGAAGTTCTTCGATGTTTGACCATGGACGATGGACCATGGACCGTTTTCCGTGATCCATGGTCAATGGTCCATCGTCAAGGAATTCCGCTCGTTTGACGAGAACTCCCAATGCTGACGCGGCCCGTTCGGGGAATGGATAGGTTGGTATATTTGCACATTGAAATCTGTCCCGCGCTTTTTCCACGAGCGTTGACCCCATCAGGGAGACGACAACGGGTTTATATCTCGTACTCGAGCCGCCATCCCCGGCGGCGAGGACGGCGACAACTTTTTCCGCCACATCCTCCGCTCTGAACATCGGCGGTGGAGGCAGGATGACCAGCACACCGTCGACGGCTTCATCTTCGAGCAGGGACTTCAGACAAGCCGCGTATGTCTCAGGCGAGGCGGAGGCCAGCATATCGACGGGATTGTGGATGTTGGCCGCGGGCGGAAGCAGTGCAGATAAAGCCTTCAGGGTCGCATCGCTCAGCTGGGCCAGATGCAGGCCGTTCTTCTCGAGCGCATCGGCGGCCATGACGCCCGGTCCGCCGGCGTCGGTGAGGATTGCGAAGCTGCGGCCGCGCGGCAGCGGACAATCTGCCAGCGCCCGGGCCCAGTCGAACAGCTGCTCGGCCGAGTCGGCCCGCAGGACCCCGCCGACATCCGACTTGTGCAAAATATCAGGCGA
>JBAVVF010000263.1:0-1928 GCA_049697155.1 Anaerolineales bacterium | reverse complement strand
GTGTGACGGAGATCTCGCGTCCAACTTCCGCCAGAATGGCTGTCTCCTGGGCGCGGCGCTGGGACTCCTGGAAGAGGCGCGCGTTTTCAAGCGCGATGGCTGCCTGGCTGGCGATGGTGGTCAGGATATCACGGTGGTGTTCACTATAAATATCCGCCTGCTGCACGCTTTGCACGGAGATCAACCCAAGCACCCGCTCACCGATCATCAGTGGTACACCCATCATGCTGAGGGAGGGGCGCGGGTCCTTGTTCAGCGGAATAAACTCGATTCCTAGGGATTGCCTATATCCTTGTACATCATGTGGAGCAAAGATGACCTTTTTGTTGCGAATAATGTAGTCTGAAAAGGTGCGGTTGACCAATTTACTGGTGGTCATCTGAATGCGCTTGCCCTATTCAAAAGCCAGCGGAAAGATTTTTTCCTGGTTTTTCTCGTCATAAAGAGCCAGGAAAAAATTGCTGGTATCCATCAAGCGGCCGGTATATCGGTATACAACCTCGGCAATCGCGGCAATCTCCAATTGAGCGGTGAGTTCACGACCCATCTCGTTGAGCACGCTCAGTTCCTCCGCGCTGGCCTGGGTTTCCTGGAACAGGCGGGCATTCTCAAGAGCAATGGCTGCCTGGCTGGCAATCGTTGTCAAAATGTCGCGGTCATGGACATCATAAGCGTTCGGAGTCTTGACGCTCTGCACCGAGATCAGGCCAAGGACGCGCTCGCCGATCAGGATCGGAACGCCCAACCAGCACTGGGAGGGGGTGTCATCCTTATCCAGTGGAACAAACTCGATTCCAAGGCTTTTCATTTGTCCCAGTACATCGCTTGGCGCGAATACCACCCTTTTGTTACGAATAATGTAGTCAGAGAAGCCACGGTTGCCCAGCTTGCTCGGCTCCACGTGGACTTGACGGCCTTCCTCAAACATGACCGGATAGCTTTTTTCGTCCTTCTTTTCATCATAAAGGGCGACGTATAAATTACTGGTGTCCATCAAGCGGCTGGTATAACGATACACAGTCTCAGCAATTGCCTGAGCTTCCAGCTTGCTTGAAAGTTCACGACCCATCTCATTGAGCACGCTCAGCTCTTCTGCCCGGGCCTGGGTTTCGTTGAACAGCCTTGCATTCTCAAGCGCCAGAGAAAGCTGATCAGCCACCTGTTTTACCAGTAATTGCTCGTCCTGGCTCCACTTGCGCTGCTCTGTTTCATCCACCACCTGCAGCGTTGCCCACGAGTTTTGTCCGGCCTGAAAGGCCAGCGACATAACAGAATCCTGATAGGCAGCCTGGCTGACCATCTCAACAGGTTGTGTGACCCGTTCCACCGGTTTGGGTTCGATGGGTTGAACCGGTTTCTCGGGCGCGGCGCGTTTACGGGACGCGGGCTTGGGTTCCGCGGGAGCCTGTTCAGGTTTTACGTCTTCAAATAAATTCTTAAGCCGCTTGGCGATTGGCTTCTTCTTTGGCATATTCAATTAACTCCTGAGCAAGGACGCGGTATTGTTGCGAGCCGCGGCTGGCGGGCTTGTACTGGGTAATGGGTACGCCGGCTATCGGGCTTTCACGAAGCTTTGTATCGATTTCAATCACAGTGGTGAAAACTCCCTGCCCGAACGTTGCCTGTAATTGTTCAAAGATATTGCGGTGTGTGCGGTTTCGCCGATCCAGCAAGGTGACCAGGATTCGATACGCCAGGTTTGGATTGCTTTCCTGCCGGACCCGGCGGATCGTGCCCATCATGTTCCTCAAAGCGTAGGCGGAGAAGTACTCGGCCTGGGTGGGGATGATGAGCAGGTCTGCTGCAGAGAGGGCATTCAGCGTGATCGCGCCCAGGGCTGGCGGACAGTCGAGCAGGATGTAGTCGTAGGGCAGCTCGGCGGCTCGCAGGGCGTTGTCGAGCGTTGACAAATAGTGGCTGCGCATGGG
>JBAVVF010000262.1:0-5387 GCA_049697155.1 Anaerolineales bacterium | reverse complement strand
TAGTAATCCACCGGCACGCCGATAAAGTGGGAGACCGTCTTCATGGTCAGTCCCGGACCGCCGCCGGGCAGTCTGGAGCCCCGCCCGAGGGTCCAGGCTGTGTTGATGCGGCTGTAGCCGAAGCCGGGAATGTTCACCCACATGTCGCGCGGGATGGAAAGCATCCCGGCCGTTTTCGTGACCGGATCCAGAGTTAATAGGATCAAAGTATCGGTACAAATGGGACAATCTGCCTCGGTGGGCTCGCCGCCGCGCAGCCCCACGAACAGGATATTGATGCGGGCGGCACCATCCCAGGTGGGATATTCGGCCTCCTGCGGGGCCTGGGGCGTGGCTGTCGCTCTGGGGATTTTGGTGGCCCCCACGATGACAGGTCCTTCCAGGGGACTGACTGTCTTGCTGCCGCAGCTGCCCGGCCGCACCCCCGGCAGCGACGTCATTTGCCAGCAAACGGTAAAGTCCCGTGCAAAATTGAAGAGGCTGGCAGCCATGACGAGGACTCCGCCCCAGAAAACGATTTGGAGGAGGGGGAAACGCTGGAAATCGATTTTGGGCATTTTGGTGTGCTATTTCGATTCTATCATTGACCATAACGCCCGGAGTCGCGATTCCGTTCCGGATCAACGGGAAGCACTTTTTACAGCGACGAAAATGAATTGCCGCGGGACTTAAAGAAGGATACTCTCCCCACTGCTTCTTCGACCACAATCATTAGGAAAACAAAGAAGCTGATCCAGGTCTGACCCGCTCCCGGGACGAGGGCAGCCGCGAAAGCGGCAATCATTCCTGCCAGGATCAGGCCGAGGCGGAGACGCTGGGATACCTGCCGGGAAAACGGCTGCATCAGGAAAAGCTGCACAAGCAGGAGGCAGATAATGCCGGCAATATCCCTCCATTGCACAGATATCTGCAGTGTCCCCATGAACGCCTGTCCGAGCAGCAGCGCGTTGACGAGGAAGCCGGCGTTCGTCCTCCAGATGTTCCAGCCCGGGACGGCCGGCAGACGATAGACCTTCGACATGCTGTAGACCAACCCCAGGCCGAGGACGGCGGTCAGGGCCATGCTTTCCAGTGTGCTGCGGTTCCAGATGGCCCGTTCCAGCGTAGTGAATAGCCAGCCTGCTCCAAAGAGTCCGGTGAAGAGGACTTCCCGGCTCAACCATGATTTGCGCAGATTGCCGAGTGCGCGCCAGGCCTTTCGCTTTGTGCCAAGGTGGGCCAGCGAGGCGAGCAGTCCAGCTCCCAGACAGAGCCCGATGAGCAGCAAGGGGAGCAGGGCAACCTTTTGCTCCGCAGGGATCCAGATGCGGGGGAAGGCCCCGAGCATGGCCCAGAAGCTGCCCACCGCCATCTGAATGAGCAGGGTGAACAGGATCAAGGGTGCTTCCTCCCAGCCCGAAGGAACGCGAGGCTGGATTTCTTCCGCATTGGCCACGGACTTTTCTTCGTTGCTGCTCATTGCGGTATGCGGTTTGATCTCCAGACGCGGCTCTGTGTGTGAATAATTCGGCAGCGGATACGGATGGGCTTCGGCCGGCGCCTCCCATAACCTCAATACGTTCCCCGCGGAGCCGGTCGCGGTTTCGCCATAGTCGAGGGCACGCATTGGACAGGCCGCGACACAGGCCGGAGGCAGTCCCTGCTCGAGATCATCGAAACAGAAATTGCACTTGGTCATGTGACCGGCCTGCGGGTTGTATTGCGGCGCTCCATACGGACAGGCCCAGGCGCAGTAGCCGCAGCCCATACATTTTTCCGTATCGAGCAGCACGATCCCGTCCCCCCGGACAACATATGCGCCCGTCGGGCAGACCCCGGCACACTTGGGATGGATGCAGTGGTTGCAGGCCATGGAAAGGTTGTAGGCAAAGACGGTTTGCATCCAGGCTTGGCCGCTCTTTTGCCATGTCCCCCCGGAGACCTCGACCACGCGCCGCCAGAGCACACCCAGCGGAAGGTTGTTCTTGTCCTTGCAGGCGGCCTGGCAGGCTTTGCAGCCCGAGCAGAAGGCCGCGTCGAAGGTGAAGGCGTAGGTCATTTGGATCTCGACGAAAGAGGAAAGAGGAAAGAGGATTTTCGGACCTTCTTTCCTCTTTCCTCTTTCTTTACTTCCACCATGATCGTCTGCTGGGCCGTCGCGAATGCAAACGGTGTCCAGTGATGGGAGGTCAGCACGTTGACGCAGCCGCCGCGGTCCACGCCGTTCTCATCCGGCTCGTACCAGGCGCCCTGCGGGATGTCCACCACGCCGGGCAGGATGCGCGGCGTGAGGCGGCAGGGCAGGATCAATGCCCCGCGTGCGTTGTAGACTTTGACTTCATCGCCATCCTTGATTCCACGGGCTTCCGCGTCGATGGGATTGATAAACACACGCTGAGGGAATGCCTCTTCGAGCCAGTCGTTGTTGTCGTGCGTGGAGTGGACACGGTGCAGTGTGTGGTGACCGATGGCCTGGAGAGGGTACTTTTTCACCACGGAGTGCACAGAGCCCACAGAGATTTTTTTATTCTTCTCCGTGCTCTCTGTGTTCTCTGTGGTGAAAGGACTTTCCCATTCCTGGATATATTTTGGAATCGGCGGAATCTCTTCCGGGTTATTGCGCTCGAACAACTGCTTCGAGAAGATCTCGATCTTGCCGCTGGGAGTCTGGAGCGGATGTTTTTCCGGGTCGCGGCGGAAGTCTTCGAACGCGATCGCGGGTTCCGTGGCGGGACGCGTCCAGGCACCAAGGTTCTTTTCGAGAAATTCATCCAACGTGGGCAGTTCGGGGAAGCGCAGCCTGCGAAACTCATTCAAACAATATTCGACCCAAGCCTTCTCGTCGCGTCCTTCGGTGAAGGCTTCGCCGATGCCCAAGCGTTCCGCCAGCTCGGCGCAGATGCGGTAATCGGATTTGCTCTTGCCCAGTGGCTCGACCAGCTTCGGCTGCAGGATGACCTCGTCGCCGTACTTCCAGCCATCCTCCACACCCCAGGTCTCGAACTGCGTGCAGGCCGGCAGGATGAGGTCGGCAAAGCGGCCGCTCGGTGTCAGGAAGTTGTCCTGTACGGCAATGAACTCCACCTTCGATTCATCGCGCAGGATTTCCGCGGTGCGGTTCACATCGGCGTGCTGGTTGATCAGGCAGTTGGTCGCGACCGCGTAGATGAGCTTGATGTCGTTGTCGAGCCGGTCGGCCCCGCGGATGCCGTCAGCGGAGGTCATGCTTTTTCCGCGCAGCACGGCCTCGGTCCAGAGAAAGACCGGGATGCTGGCCTGGACGGGATTCTCCCCGGTCGGAAAGACGGTCCATAGCCCGCCGCCGTCCGGAGCCTGCAATCCAAGTCCGCTGGCCCAGCCGCCGCGCAGGCCGACATTGCCCGTGATCGCGGCCAGCACGCATCCGGCCCGGACGACCTGCTCGCCGTAGGCCCGGCGCTGCATGCCGTAACCCTGATACAGGACGGAAGGTTTGATCGTTGCATATTCACGCGCAATGCGTGCAATCGTTTCGGCCGGAACCGCCGTGATGGACTCGGCCCATGCGGGTGTCTTGGGGATGCCGTCACGAATGCCAAGAATGTAGTCGCTGTAGCTTTCCTGCCCTTCCACCGGCATCTGGCTTGCATCGAAACCGACGCAATGCGTGCGGACAAACTCGGCATCATAAAGCTGCTCCGTCAGCATGACGTAGGCCATGGCGCTCATCATGGCCGTGTCCGTGCCGGGGCGGATCGGAATCCATTCGTCGGCCAGCGAGGCCGCGCTCAGGGAGTGACGCGGGTCGATGCAGACGACGCGTGCCCCGGCCTGGCGCGCCAGCTTGACGAAGTAATCGCTGTTCGTGCCGTCGCGCATCTCGGCCGGGTTCCAGCCCCACATGATGATGTACTTTGCGTTCAGCCAGTCCTGGCGCTGGTTGCCGGTCACGAGCGTGCCGTAGACGGTGGGTGTTGCCAGGTTGGTCGCCCCCCAGGAATAGGAATTGTAGATGCCCAGGCAGCCGCCGTAGAGGTTCATCAGCCGCCGGGCGACGTGCGAGCCGTTGAGCTGATTGTAAGAGCCGGTCCCGTAGGGCACGAACAGCGCCGAATTGCCGTACTGGCGCTTGACCCGTTCCATTTGAGAGGCGAGGGTGTCGATGGCTTCCTCCCAGGAGATCGGGCGGAACTCTCCGCTCCCGCGCGGGCCGACTCGTTTCAGCGGCTTTGTCAACCGGTCGGGGTGGTATTGCCGGCGGAGGTACGACCGCCCACGCACGCAGGCGCGCAGCTGCGGCGCCGCGACCGAATCGGGGCGGTCATCCGTTTCCAGACGGGTGATTCGTCCCATGCACACGTGTGCATAGAGCAGACAGCGCCCGCCGCAGTTATGAGCCGGGCAGCCCACACGGATCCGCTTCTCAGAGGGTTGCATGCCCCCAGTGTACAGAGTTCGCTCCGAACCGGGTAGTGATGGAGGTCATTTCTTTGGGCGGGACGATTTGCGCCTGGAGTATGCCTTTGCCAGCCCACCCCCGGCAGTCTCACGGTACAGCGACGGCAGGGCGTGCCCGGTCTCACGCATGACCGTGACAACCTCGTCATACGAAATGCGGTGGCTGCCGTCCGTGAAGAGGGCATAGTCGGCGCTGGCCAGGGCCTGCGCGGCAGCAAAGGTATTCCGCTCGATGCAGGGGATTTGCACCAGCCCCGCGACCGGGTCGCAGGTGAGTCCAAGGTTGTGTTCCAGCGCCATCTCGGCGGCATACTCGATCTGGCGCGGAGTGCCGCCCATCAGCTGGGCAGCCGCCCCGGCAGCCATCGCGCAGGCCACGCCCACTTCCCCCTGACAGCCTACTTCGGCTCCGGAAATGGAGGCGTTGTGTTTTGCCAGGTTCCCGATCAGCCCGGCGGTGGCCAGGGCATAGAGGAGGGTCCCCTCGGAACAGTTCAGGATGCCCTGCAGATATTTCAGAACCGCCGGGACGATCCCGCTTGAGCCGCAGGTCGGCGCAGTGACGATTACTCCGCCCGATGCATTTTCCTCTGAAACGGCCAGCGCGTAGGCAGACAGAAAACCCGGGCGCTGCAGGTAAGGACCGCCGAGACTTGCCTTGCGGTAGAACAGCCAGGCTTTGCGAGAGAGACCCAGTCCGCCGGGCAGGACACCCTCCGCATGCAAGCCGCGCTCGATGGCGGCCTGCATCGTCTGCCAGACTACTCTGAGATGATCCCAGACCTGCGCCGGCTCGCGTTCACGGACGTATTCCCACAGGGCTAAGCCATGTTCCTTGCAGTGGCTCAAAATTTCATGCATGGTATGAAGATTGTAGACTTCATTCACGCCGGGAGGTTCAGTGCCGTCCCGCAACGCTCCGCCGCCGATGCTGTAGACCTCCCATGTTTCCAGCCGTTCGCCGGCTGCGG
>JBAVVF010000261.1:0-5565 GCA_049697155.1 Anaerolineales bacterium | reverse complement strand
GGTCATCGCGAATACGACGAAGAGCCATTTCGTGACCATTTCGGCCATCCTGGCCGGCAAGGCCGACCTGCGCGTGATCATCCAGGAGGCGCTCGAGCGCCGGAGACTGAACAACATCCGCACGATCTTGTTCGTGGACGAGGTCCATCGCTGGAACAAGGCTCAGCAGGATGCGCTCCTGCCGCACGTCGAGAACGGGGCCGTGACGCTCATCGGCGCAACGACCGAGAACCCTTATTTTGAAGTCATTAAGGCTCTGATCTCGCGTTCGCGCGTCTTTCAGTTGCGGAACCTGAATCAGGAGGAGACGGGCGTTCTGATCGACCGGGCCCTGACCGATAAGGAACGCGGCTACGGGAACAAGCGCATCCTCCTGGATGCGGATGCCAGACTGCACTTAATTGAAATGGCCAGCGGCGACGCGCGCAACGCGCTGAATGCCCTGGAACTGGCAGTCGAATCCACTGCGCCTGACGAAAAGGGCGCCATCCACATCACACTGGATGTCGCCCAGGAGTCGATCCAGCGCCGGGCCGTGCTCTACGACAAGGATGGCGACGCCCACTACGACACGATCAGCGCCTTCATCAAGTCTGTGCGCGGCTCCGACCCGGACGCGGCGCTCTACTGGCTGGCCAAGATGATCTACGCCGGCGAAGACCCGAAATTCATCATCCGCCGGTTGATCATTCTCGCCGGGGAAGACATTGGTTTGGCTGATCCCATGGGATTGGTTGTTGCGTCTTCTGCCGCGCAAGCCTTTGAATTTATTGGTCTGCCCGAAGGAATCTATCCCATCGTCGAGGCGACGCTATACCTGGCCACCGCGCTCAAGTCCAACAGCGCGGGCGCGTACTTCAAGGCCATGAAGAAGATCGAGGAGGAGGGACAGGTGTCGGTGCCGCGCCATCTCATGGACGGCAACCGCGATGCGGCTGCGATGGGCCACGGCAAGGATTATGTCTACCCGCATGAGCTTGAGGGACATTTCACCCCCCAGCAGTATTTACCAAAGCGCTTACTGGGCACCTATTTCTACCAACCCTCCCAGGAAGGGTACGAATCACAGGTAACTGCACGTCTCGAGATGTGGCGTGAAGCCCAGCGCAAGGCCCTGGGTATCGAACGACGTGAAAACATACCGGATATGACTGAAGAACAGATCCAGGAAATGAAGAGAAAGATAAAATAACCATGGATCAAATCCGCCCATGGCTGTTCATCGGAAGCTATCGTGATACCAATAATCTAAGCTATCTGACATACAAGTCCATTGGGGCTATGCTTCAACTTGCCGAAAAAGTGGAACAGCCGGGCATTACCTCGCTCTATCTTCCCGTAGAAGATCTCGCACCAATCTCCAGCCAACATATCCGTCAGGGCCTGGACTTTATCATGGACCACAAAGCCAGAGGCAATCGAGTGCTGATTGCCTGCGGTGCCGGGATCAACCGATCAAGCGCATTCTCGGCTGCAGCGCTCAAAGAGGATGAGAAGTTGGGATTGTTGGAGGCGTTCAAGCAGGTGAAGCATTGCCATGCTGAATCGATGCCTCACCAACCAGTGTGGGAATCACTCTGCCTGTATTATGGCGAAGATGTTCCCTATTTGGATATTATGCGTCTCGGGTTTGTCAAAGGATAATTACCTATATGCCTCTTCTATTACTGATCCGTCACGGTGAAAACGATTTTGTGAAAACGGGCAAATTGCCCGGTCAAACTGCGGGAATCCATCTCAACGAGCGCGGGCAGAAACAGGCCGAGGCGTTGGGCGAAGCGCTGAAGGATGTTCCGCTCAAAGCCATCTATTCGAGTCCGCTCGAACGGGCGCTGGAAACCGCCGCCCCGATCGCCGGCGCCCGCAAGCTCGAGATCGTTCGCGAGCCCGACCTGAAGGACACGGACGTGGGCAGCTGGCAGGGAAAATCACTGAAGGTCCTGCGCCTCACAAAGGTCTGGAGCATCGTGCAGAATGCGCCCTCACGCTTTCGCTTTCCCGACGGTGAATCCTTTGTCGAGTCTCAGGCACGCTACGTCGGTGCACTGGAACGCATTATCAAAAGACACCGCAAACCAAGGGACATTGTCGCGGTCGTCTTCCACGCCGACCCAATCAAGCTGGCCGTCTCGCATTTCCTCGGACTGCCGCTCGATCATTTCCAGCGGCTCAGCTGCGATACAGGCTCATTGACAGCGTTGTACGTCAGCGACACGGGCGCGAACCTCATTAAGCTGAACCAACGCCCGCCATTTGACTTTCTGCAGTCGCCGCGGAAGGACTCGGGCAAGGCAAAATCCTAGACGGCCTGTTTCCTCTTCAATTGCACAATCATTACCCCAAGACTGACGAGGATTAATCCCAATATTTCTCTGGCATTCAATGTTTCCCCCAGGAACAAGAAAGCCAGGATCGCGATCTGCGGCAGCATCAGGTTGTTGAGGATGCTTGACTCTACCGCGGATAAGGTTCGCAGAGTGTGATTCCATAGAGTAAAAGCCAGGGCCGTGTTGACGACTGCCAGCCAGCCAATGATCAGCCAGCCCTGCAGATCCAGTTTTCCGAAGCCTTGAAACAAGGCGCCTATTACCAGCAGCAGGATTGCGCCAATTCCCATACTGATAAAAGTCACCATGAGGGGTGAACTAGTGGCCAGGCGATTTACCTGCCTTCCCAGCAGGGAGCTTACCGCGTTGGTCAAGACTCCGCCCAGGGCGACAAACAGACCAACGACTTGCACCCCTTGCAGTTCCAGGGGAAGAAAGTAAGCAGCGACCCCGATAACCGTCAACGCAATGCCCAGCCACTGCCCGCGGGAAGGATGCTCGCGCAAAAAGATCATTCCGAAGAACGCAACGAAGATCGATGTGAGGTTGAGCAGCAGGCTGATCATCGCGGCGGGCAGATATGCCAGGCTGAGAAATTGCGATCCCTGGGTCAGTGTATAAAAAACCATGCCTAACCATGCCAGGCGGCCCCAATCCTGTTGTCTGAGAGATTTGATTGCGGATCGATTAGCTGGATTTAGCAGAACCAAAGGCGCGAGGCAAAGAAAAGCCATGGTATATCGCAGCCCTGCGAAGGTCAGCGCCGGCAGATTAGCGCGCAGGCCGAACTTGATCAGCACCCACGAGGAGGACCACAGGACAGTGACGAAGACAGCCTGCAGGACGGCGGTAATCTGTTGAGAACGTTTCACGATAAATAGGAAGGCGGGACGCTTCGCGCATCCCGCCCTACTCCTACTTCCACAGTTTCGCCAGCTCGCTCAGTGCATTGTAATACGGCTCGATACTTGGAATGTAATGGCGCTCATCCTTTGCGTGCGGACCGATCCCCGACTGACCCCAGACGACCGCCTGGCCGCCCGGAGCGAAGCGTGCGCTGGTACCCGGAAGCTTCCGGCCGATCTTCGGCGCTCCCGCTTCGTCTTCGCCTGCGGCTCCGCTCAGCGCGGACATCGAATTTTTAACTGCTGCAAGAAGCGCTTTCAACGCCGGATTATCTGCAGCGCAGGCCACGCCATTTTCCATCACGTTCATCCTTAGTTCCAGCCCGTTTGCTTCACAATAGGCTGCGACCATGGACCGCAAGCCAATGGCATCATCCTGCGGGATCGGGCGGATCTCCACACCCAGGATGCCTTCCGCCGCCGTAACATTATAGATGCCGGGTGTCCCCACGTTGATGAATGGAAACTTGGCCTGTGACTGCCACCCATCCGAGGCTTTGAGCGTGAGATGTGTAGCAAACACTTCGCTCAAGGCAGATCGCGCCGCAATGAGCTTCTCGCTCAGATCCCCCGTGCCGGCGATTCCGGAGTGACCCTTTGCGCCGCGCGCGACCACATCGAAGCGCATCACGCCGCGATTCTCGACACAGATCTCGCCGAAGAGCTCATCGCCTTTCTCGCCGGTGCGCTCGCCGGCGATAAAAAGGGAGGGTGATGGCATGTACGGGCGACCCGCCACGCTCGATCCAGCGCCATTGCTCATCCCGGACGGGTCGCCCTTACCAAGTGCTTCCAAAACAAACGGCGTCCCCCAGGCTTCGGACTCACCGTTTTCCTCGTTGCCGACCAATAGCAATGAAATATTTGGAGAACCGTAGGGGCGTCCCGCCATGGCTGACGAGGAGTCCTCATCCATCTCTGTTGGGACGCCCTTACACTTTATCATGTCTTTCATCCAAACCATGTACGTTGCAACGACCGTCTTCATGTCCGCTGCGCCGCGGCCCCACAGATAATCGCCTTCGATGCGCGGGGTGAACTGCGAGTCGTCAGGGTCAGGCTCCACAACCTCGAAGTGACCGGTCAATAGAATGGGCGATTTGCTGATTTGCTGATTTGTTGATTGGGGGAAGGTTGCGTAAACGGCAGGATATTTGCCGTCGAAATATTGCACGTTCAAACCTGCACTCTTCAGATAATCATCGATCAGCGAGGCGGCGCGGTGGACTTCGTCGAGGCGCTCCTCCGGACAGGCCGTGACAGATGGAATACGGATCAGCTGCTGTGCCAGATCAAGAATTTCGGCGGTCTTATCAGGGTATGCCATTTCAATCCTCGCTTGTGTGCGCGGCCGGAACTGGACGGGTGATCCCGGCGTCTGGCGCGCCGCGTCGCGCCCGCGCTGGAGAAATTCGCCGATCTTGGAGGCTTCTTCGCCAAGCGACCCATAGTCGGAGGCGATGCGTTCCACATCCGCTTTGACTTGTGCCTCACGTTCGTAGAACAATTCCTTCAGCACACTTACTGGGACTTCATCATTCTCGCCCAGTTCCATGTGCAGGCGGGCGCGCAGTTTCTCGGCAGTATTTCGTCCGCCCTCAGACATTTCGACGAGTGGGGCCAGGTCGTTCCACAGGTTCAAGGCCTCGGCCAAAGGCTTGACTTCACCAAGGGTCCACTTGAGGAAGCCGCGGAGGGTAACCGGTTTGCCGGTGAGTGGATTCTCGATCTCGGCCCGCAGACCCTGCCGGGCAGCCAGGTTCTCGTTGGCCCGGGCCCGGGCGATGTCTTCGCGGTCATAGCGGAAGGAGCGCGCAAAGCGCGGGTCGGAGTAGATGCGCAGAAGCAGGAGATGCTTGAGCGTCAGGTTGGCAATATCCAGGTCGAGGCTGTGGCCGCCCTCCTCGGTGCGGACTTCCACGCGGCCCATCGGCAGGTTGATGCGGGCCATCAGGTTCTGCTTTTCGATCTGCAGGGCCATCTCCTCGGGGGGAGTCGCCTCCCCCACGGCGAACAGGCCGCGGGCGTAGAGCGAAGCGAGCTGGTCGCTCGTCGTGGAGATGATCCGCTCGACCGGGTCCGCGAACGAACGGGCCCGGATCGGCGTCCAGTTGTTGTTGCCAAAACGGACGCCGCGCCGCACGAGGTCGTAGGAGATCTGCAGATAATCGTCGTACGAGCGGTAGAGGTCGGGGAGATCGATGGCGGGTGGGTTTGGGAACGTCAGATTGCGGATCGAATCATGCCCGGTCAGGACCACGACCGCGCGTCCGCCGCGCACCTGCGGTTCCATCGGCGTCGAGGCCGCGGTCGCAATGAAGAGCGCGGCGAAG
>JBAVVF010000260.1:0-6889 GCA_049697155.1 Anaerolineales bacterium | reverse complement strand
TCGCCAATTCTTTCAGCCATGCTCCCAGCGCCGTCCCCGGCGCTGGAAAACCTCGAGAATCGCCGCCGAGGACGGCGGCGGGAGCAGAGGTGAACAAAGCACAATGGAATTTGCATACAGACCCTAGAACAAATCACGGAAGGCATGAAACCTAAGCCGCGAAACTTCGCGAATTCGCGTTATTCGCGGCTGAAATTCTTCACTTATTTTGCCTCTGCCATGGCCTTCTTGAACTCCACCAGGGCGGGGATCGGCGTCGGGTCCACCCCATAACACATGGCAAGATAATAGGCCATGTAATCCCCGAAAAGGATCAGTGTCCACATGTGGGCGAGGGGCGTGTCGCCGCGCGCCTCAGCCAGGTCGGTGTTCATGCCTTCGAGCATGAAGGCGTTCTTCGTCAGCTCGATGCGGAGGCGGTTGCGCGGGTGATCTGACGGAGCCCGCAGGAAGATCGTCATGGTGTGGGCGTTGAGCACGTCTTCCGGATGCATCGTCCCGGCAAGTGTGTTGTGATTTGCCTCGGGGAGGAATTCGAAGTTCGCGCCCGCCTTGGCCAGCTCGTTGATCTGTCCCTTCCAGCGGCGGGCAACAGGAGCCAGCAGCCCCGACCCCATCACCGTAACCCAGCGCCCCATCAATTGGCCGGCGTAACGTTTGGCAGGATTGCTCGTCGTGAGTATATCCGCTTTGAGATGTTCCTGTGATTTTTTCATCGCAGCGATTGCACCCTCCAGCGCGGCCTTCTGATCGGGTATGAATCCCAGCCGCTGGAACATCGCCAGCAGAAGGCCAAACGAAAACCCGACCGCGGCCCGGGGCTGACCGGCATGCTGGAATGTCCACACCGGGATGCCATTTGTTTTAGCACGTTTGGCCAACTCGCCGCCCGTGCTGACGACGATGACTCGGCACCCGGCCTGGCGGGCCGCTTCGAAGGCATCCAGCGTTTCTTCGGTATTGCCGGAATGCGATGAACAAATGAGGAGGGTTTCGACGCCGCGCGCGAAGAGGGGCAGGCCGTAGTCGCGTTGGACAGAGACAGGCAGCGGGGCGAGAGAGGCGCAGTAGGAGGCCAGCAGATCCGCACCGATGGCGGAACCGCCCAGGCCGGCAATCACAACCTGTTTGAAGTCCTTCCATGGAGGCAGATCCTGCTGCATGCCAAGCTGGTAGGCTGAGTTAAGCTGGTCGGGCAGGTTGTCGATTTCGCCCAGCATGTTGAGTGTATCGAATGTCTTGAAGGAATTGAAATCATCCAAATTCATATACTGACTCCCATTAAAGATAGTTTCCGGCTATTCTACAGCAGTTCAGCCGGATTTTGTACTGAAATTGTCAGGAATCGTCGTTCGAGTTTTAATGTGAGATAATCTGCTTTGCGCGATGATTAACCAGAGTTGACAGACAAATTCGCCAACATTGCGGACAGGTACCCATTTTCGAGGGCGATGACGAGGAGGCTTCATGCTCAGGAACAAGGTCCTTAGCCTGCTTTTGCTGATGGGAATGTTGACATCGCAATCCCTTCCCCCCGCGCTTGCTCAAACAAATTGCGATCATGCCCAGTTCGTGGCGGATGTGACTGTCCCCGATGGTTCAGCCTTCGCACCGGGCGCAGCCTTTACCAAGACCTGGCGGCTGATGAATGCCGGCACCTGCACCTGGACAACCGCCTATAATGTGGTCTGGACCGGCGGCGAGGTCTTCGGTGCACCGCTCTCGACCCCGCTGCCCGCGGAGGTCCCGCCGGGCGGGACGGTGGATGTATCGGTCAATCTCACAGCCCCGGCCAATACCACCGGTAACTTCAAGGGCTTCTATAAAATTGCCAACGCGGCCGGCGCACAGTTCGGCATCGGTGACGCCGGCAGCGACCCGTTCTGGGTGGATATCAACGTGGTCGACACCCGCGCCGCGATCTATGACTTCGTCGCGAACGCCGCCCGCGCCCAGTGGAGAAGCGGCGCCGGGATCATCCCTTTTCCGGGCACAAGCGGAGACCGTCGCGGGTTCGGCTACCAGGTCGATCAGCCTCATCTCGAAGATGATACGCGGGATACGGCCCCGGGCTTGCTGGTCGTTCCCCAAAACAAGTTCAACGGGTACATCCAGGCGACCTACCCCGAATTCGAAGTCCAGCGCGGCGACCGCCTGCAGACGCTGGTCGGTTGTGAGTTCGGCGCACGCAATTGCTACGTCACCTTCCGCATCGACTATCTTTTGCCCAACGGAGTCCAGCGCACCTTCTGGACGTTCAAGGAGGCCTACGACGGCCGCTTTTATCGCGCCGACCTCGACTTGAGCTCTCTGGCGGGACAAAAAGTTCGCTTTGTCTTCATGCTGCTTTCCACCGGAACTGCCAGCAGCGACCGTGCGATCTGGGGCTCGCCACGCATCGTGCGGGCCGGCACGACTCAGCCGCCCGCGCCTCCTCCCACCCTGACCCCGCTCCCGCAGCTGCCGCCGACTCCCACGCCGATCGGCCAGCCGCCGCCCACCGTCGCGCCCTCCGGCTGCGACAAGGCCGCCTTCGTCATCGATGCAACCGTTCCGGATGGCACCGTCTTTTCACCGGGCGCGGCCTTTACCAAGGGTTGGCGCCTGCGAAACGTCGGCACCTGCACCTGGACAACCTCCTACAAGCTGCTGTACTTCAGCGGCGAGCAGATGAGCGCGCCGACGGCCGTCAACCTGCCGTGGAACACCGCCTGGGGACAAACGGTCGACATCAGCGTCAACATGGTGGCCCCGACCGCAGCCGGGAAGTATCGCGGCTACTGGATCCTGGCCAATGCCAGCGGACAATACTTCGGCATCGGTCCGACGGCCTCCAGCCCGATCTGGGTGGATATCGGTGTGGCCGGCGAGGCGCCGATCGGCACCGGCTATGATTTCACCTCCAATGTCTGCTCGGCAGAGTGGCGCAGCAGCGTGGGGGTCCTGCCCTGCCCCGGCGCGGAGGGAGCTTCGAGCGGCTTTGTCATCAAACAGGACGCGCCAAAGATGGAGGACGGTTCGGCCGGCGCTCCCGGCCTGCTGGCGGTCCCGCAGAACCGCTATAACGGATATATCCAGGGCTTCTATCCAACCTTCACGGTCCGGCCCGGCGACAAATTCCAGGCCACCGTTGGCTGTGAACAGGGAGCCGCCTGCTATCTGACGTACCGCCTGGATTACGTAACAGCCGCCGGATACCTGGGAACCTTCTGGACCTGGCGCGAACAAAATGAGGGGAAGATTTACAACGCGGACATCGACCTGACCCCGCTGGCCGGGCGCAGCGTGCGCTTTGTTTTGACGATTCTGGCCGCGGGCTATGCCACGAACGACCGCGCCATCTGGGGCTCGCCGCGCATCACTCGCGCCGGCGGCGCGCCGCCGGTGACGGTCACTCCCCCGACCCTCACACCCGTCCCACCCACCCTGACACCCGTGCCGCCGGCCAATGACTGGCTGACCTACAACAACACGGCCTTTGGGTTCCACTTCAAGTATCCGCCGCAGGGCCAGATCAGCGAAGAGGATTTCAACGCCCTGAGGATGGATCTGCCGTTTACACAGGGCACCAATCTCCGTGAGAAATATCTCGAGATGAGAGCCGTGGAAGGTGCCGATCCGTGTCAGAGTCCTCTGGCGACGAGCTCGATGCTGAGCACATCCGAGAACGTCGTCATCAATGGGATCACGTTCCTCAAGCAGACCGGAGGCGATGCCGGAGCCGGGAACATCCATGAATGGATCGCGTACTCCACGCTGAAAGGCAGCCTCTGCATCAGCATGGACTTCATCCTGCATTCGCTCAACGCCGGCAACTTCCCCACCCCGCCGCCGGTCTTCGACAAAGCCGCGGAGGCGCAGCTCTTCACGCAGATGATGTCCACGTTCGGGTTCGCAGCGCAGCCGACAGATTGGTCCACCTATACCAACTCCACGTACGGCTTCCAGTTCAACTATCCGCCGGGCTCCGAACGCCATTTCGAAACCCCGAGCAGTATATTGATCAGGCTCCCCATTGCGCCCGGGACCAACCTGGTGGAGAAATACCTTAACCTGCTGGTGCTCGATAACTACGAGACCTGCATGCTCATCGAGGACGGATCGAACCGCGAACTGGTTGTGATCAACGGGATCACCTTCGTCAAAGAGACCGGAGACAGTCAGGGCGCGGGTCAGACCCGTATAACAACGACCTATTACACCGAGCGGGGCAACGTTTGTGTGACCTTCCCGTTCGTCCTGCATTCCGGCAACCCGGATAACTACGACCCGCCCAAACCGGTCTATGACGAAGCCGCTGAGTCGGCGGTGTTCATGCAGATCATGTCCAGCTTTGCATGGACGGCCGCGCCGGGCCCGACCGCGACGTTTACTCCAAGTCCCATGCTGCCCGACCTGACGATCGGCGGGATGTTCATCCAGCTGCAGAATCCCGGCTGTCTGATGCCGGGCGATCCGCTGGGCGTGCGGATTGGCATCACGAATAACGGCCAGGCCGCGGCCGGCAGCTTTGTGGTCAGGGTCAATGGCGCCGACCAGGGCATCAGCGGACTGGGCGTCGGTGAGACGATCGTGCTCTTCTTCCCGAGCTACATGAACCCGGTGTCGGCCACCGTGGATGCCACCAACGCGGTCCCGGAGAGCGACGAGAACAACAACGCGCGCTCCGAGATGGTGCCGGTGCCGACTCCGCCGCTGCCCTGCGACACTCCCACTCCAACGCTCACGCCCACCCCATCCGCGGCGACGGGACCCTACGCAGTCGTGCGCGTGCCGCCCGGGTATATGTTGAACATTCACTCCGCCGCGGGCAACAGCCAGCCCATCGTTGGTTCGCTCCAACCGGAGGCGGTCAATGTGATGCGAACGGGGGCCGCTGCCAGCGCCGAGGACGCGACCTGGTGGGAGGTCCAGAATCCGAGCGGCGGCACAGGCTGGGTCCTGGCCTACCACCTGACCGAGTACGTCTCCCACGATGCCTTCTGCGCCGACGCGCGCCTCCCGGTCCTGATCGAACAGCTCAAGGGCAGCCTGAACCAGTCGAACGGCGATATGTTCGCCGGCCTGGTCAGCCCGAGCCATGGAACGAACGTACATCTGTGGGCGTACCAGCCACCAGTAACCTTCACCGCGGCTACAGCCAGGAATGTTTTCACGAGCACCGAAAGCTACAACTGGGGTTCCGGTCCGCGCGGCGAGCCGGACATGGGAACATTCAAAGACGTGATCCAGCCCAAATTGCTGGAGGTGGTGAACGCGCCGAATATGGAAACGTACTGCGACAACCTGACGAAAGTCTACCCGCTTGCAGCCCCGTGGCCCTACCCCAACATCCGTTATTACAACCTTTACAAGCCGGCCACACCGGGTAATGACTTCGACTTCCGCACCTGGCTGGTCGGGTTCGAGTACGTCAACGGACAGCCCTATTTGCATGCACTGGTTTCGATCGTCTGGGAGCCGTAGAACCCTTTTGCCATAAATCCAATTTTTTCCACCGTGTAATTGGCGATTACACGCCCGTAATGAAGCCTTACTGCCCGGTAATGTGACCTTACACGCCCGTAATGAAGCCTTACCGCCCGGTAATGTGACCTTACACGCCCGTAATGAAGCCTTACCGCCCGGTAATGTGACCTTACACGCCGGTAATGAAGCCTTACCGCCCAGTAATGTGACCTTACACGCTCGTAATGAAGCCTTGCCGTCCCTCGATGGTTGCCTGACGTCCCTCAGCGTTTCCTACCGGTCGATCTGTGAAATTAGGGTTACGAACGAGATTCGCCCCGGCACCGACCAACCGGGGCAGGTTTCACGCCAGGCCGCGGCAGTTCGCGGCTAAAGTATTTTGACCATTGATAGCGGATTTCTGTCCAACTTTTGTATTGGAATTGTCAGGTACCACGCCTGCAGACTGCGCGATGATGAATAGTAGTTGAAACACAGATCTGCCGGCACCGACGAATAATGCTCAATTTCAGGGCGGATCAGGAGGAGGTCCCATGTTTAGGAACAAATTTCTCAGCATGGTTTTGCTGATGGGGTTGTTGATCTCGCAGTCCGTTCCAAAGGCAATGGCCGCGGCCGATTGCGATCGTGTCCAATTCGTGTCCGATTTGACTGTTCCGGACGGTTCAGCCTTCGCGCCCGGCGCGGGGTTCACCAAGACCTGGCGGCTGATGAACGCCGGCACCTGCACCTGGACAACCGGCTACAACCTGGTGTGGTCCGGCGGCGATTCACTTGGCGCCCCGGTTTCGGTCAGGCTGCCTGCGGACGTCCCGCCGGGACAGATGGTGGATGTGTCTGTCAATTTAACGGCTCCCCCGACCGTCGGACACTACAAAGCCTTGTTCAAGATCAGCAATGCCGCCGGGGCACAATTCGGCATCGGCGAGTCGGCAGGCGATCCCTTCTGGGCGGATATCAATGTGGTCAACGTCGACGCGGTGATCTATGATTTCGCTGCCAACGCGCCCTATGCCCAGTGGAAGAGCGGCGCGGGCATACTGCCCTTCCCCGGCACGAGTGGGGACAGCCGCGGGTACTCCTATCAGGTGAACAACCCGCATCTTGAGGATGATTCCTTTGATTCAGCGCCGGGCTTGTTCGTCGTCCCACAAAGCAAGTTCAATGGCTACATCCAGGCCATGTATCCCGAATTCCAGATCCAGCAGGGCGACCGCCTGCAGACGCTGGTCAACTGCGAGTTCGGTGCGACCGGATGCTATGTCACGTTCCTCATCGATTACATTCTGCCGAGCGGCGTGCAAAAAACATTCTGGACCTTCAAAGAGGCCTATGACAAACGTTTTTACCGCGCCAACCTTGACCTGAGCCCCCTGGCCGGACAAAAGGTTAGATTTGTATTCATGCTGCTGTCGAGCGG
>JBAVVF010000259.1:0-4704 GCA_049697155.1 Anaerolineales bacterium | reverse complement strand
CCAACGGCCTCATCCGCCAGATTCGGATTGCCGTGGGCCCCGGCGGACCCACTCCCTGGAGCGGCACGGAAGCAGAGAAAGCCTTGCTTGGCAAGCCGCTCGACGATGAAACCTTCAATGCTGCCCTGGAAGCTCTGCTCAACCAGGTCGGCTTCCGCTCCAGCGCCCGGCGCGCCAGCGCGGACTATCGCAGGCATATTGTCAGCAGTCTGTTCAAAGATGTGCTTGAGACCACATGGGAACGAACTTCCTGAATTGGTGTAGTGACCATGGGTAGTCTGTTGAACAACCACATTGGATAGGATCTTTGGCATGAGCCGAGCACAACAATACGAGCTTATTGACCTTGTAGAAACATGCTTTGATTTTCAACAGTGGGGTTTCGAGAGATCTTATTTGTCACCACCAACCATTAATTTTCCGTTTGTTATCTACGACTCTAAATGGTGCCGGGTGAAATTCCAGCATTATGGGGGAGATCGTCCTGGACACTGGGGTGAAATGCACATTTATTATGGAAGATCGCACGCCGAAAATGACGAGAGTTTTATGATCTGGAATGATGAAATATGCTGGTGCTGGCATTCCATTGAAGATTATGCGCTCAATTTCATCGATGGCCTTTCCCCCGAAGAAGCCGTGGAAAAAAAGCATAAACCACGAGTCATGGATGAGTTCCGCAATTCTGAGATAGGGAAAGCAGTACATGGACCTGAATGGGTTGCGAGAAGGCATCTGGCTGTATGGGAGCACTATGGACGCCGTTTGTTTAAGTTTTTTGACTTACGCCACGCTACTACATGGGAACAATACAGATCTTTTCTACGCAAGGTGAAACAGATCGAAGATGAGAACGACAAGAAGAGTAAATTCCCGCATGTCAAATTCCCCGGCCATCCGGAAATATATGAAGTTTGTTGAAGAAACCTGTAGTTTTGTGATTCAAATGAGGAAGCCTTATGACCAATCAAATCTCTCTTACCGTTAATGGAACAGAACACATACTCGAGCCGAAACCGGGCGAGACCCTCTCCGCGCTCCTGCGCCAGCGACTGCGTTTGACTGGCACGAAGATCGGCTGCGAAGAGGCCGAATGCGGTGCGTGCACCGTTCTCGTGGACGGCGAGCCGGTGGTCTCGTGCATCTATCCCGCCGAGCGCGCCGAGGGGAAGACGATCGTCACGATCGAAGGTCTCGCTCAACGCGTGCATGATGTCATGAAGCTTCACCCGCTGCAGGAAGCCTTCGTTGAGCACGGCGCGGTGCAATGCGGATTCTGCATTCCTGGGCAGATCCTGACCGCTTACGCGCTGCTCAAGCGTAACCCGAACCCGACGAAGGATGAAGTCAGGTTTGCCTTGAAGGATACGCTCTGCCGCTGTGCGGGCTATCCGACGATCGAGAACGCGATCCTGGCCGCGGCGCAGGCTTTGCGGACGGGTGAACCGGTCCAGAAGCCGAAGATCCCCAATTCGATCCAGACCCACAAGTCAGTTGGACACACGCATACCCGTCACGATGGCGTGGACAAGGTGATCGGCACCGCCATGTACACCGATGACCTGATCTTTGATGGCATGCTGTATGCCAAAGTTCGGCGGGCAATGATTCCCCATGGCTTCCTGACAAAACTCGATATTTCAATGGCAAAAGCATTGCCTGGAGTCGTTGCCGTGCTTACCGCCGAAGACATTCCCGCGGAACGCAATCATGGATTGGTCATTTATGATTGGCCGGTGATGGTCGGAGTTGGGGAACGCGTCAGATACGTGGGCGACGCGCTGGCCATCGTTGCCGCGGAAACGCAGGAGATTGCCGAACAGGCCGCAGCGTCGATCGAAGCCGAGTTCGACCTCCAGCCGGTCATCACGAACCCCGTCCAGGCCCGCCAGGAGGGAGTCCCGCAGATCCACGAAAAGGGAAATTTGCTCAAGCACATCAAGGTCCGAAAGGGCGACATGGACAAAGGCTTCGCAGAGGCGGATGTGATCCTCGAACATACCTTCCACACGCCCACCACCGATCATGCCTTCCTCGAACCGGAATGCAGCATTGCGGTGCCGCTGCCGGATGGTCGCATGGAAATTTATTGTGGCTCGCAAATCCCATACCAGGACCGGGCCCAGGTGGCGCGCGTCATGGGCTGGCCCGAGGAGCGCGTCCGCATCGTCGGGCAGTTGATGGGCGGCGGCTTCGGCGGCAAGGAAGACGTGATGGGGCAGATCCATTCGGCGATGCTGGCGAACGTCACGCAGCGTCCTGTCAAGCTGCTGTTCGACCGTCATGAGAGCCTGCTCGTCCATCCGAAGCGGCATGCCACCCAGATCCGCGTCAAGATCGGCGCGAAGAAGGATGGCCGCCTCGTGGCTTGTGAGACCGAACTTTACGGCGATACGGGCGCATATGCATCGCTTGGCGAAAAGGTCATGACCCGCGCCACGACCCATTCGGCCGGCCCGTACGACATCGAGCACGTCCGCGCCGACTGTTATGCCATGTACACCAACAATCCGCCGGCCGGCGCGTTCCGCGGCTTCGGCGTGACGCAGTCTGCCTTCGCGGTCGAGTCGATGATGGATATGCTGGCCGAGAAACTACAGCTTGACCCTGTTGAACTGCGGCGCATGAATGCTTTGCATGTTGGAAGTCTTACAAACACCGGACAGGAATTACGCGAGTCGGTGGGCTTGGTGGAATGTCTGGATAAGGTGTCAGGTGTCATGTGTCAGGTGTCAGGATTGACACCCGAAAATCTGTTTAAACCGCAGCTGACCCCTGGTAGCTCGCACCTGATCCGCGCCTGGGGCTTTGCTGCAGCGTACAAGAACACCGGCCTCGGCGGCGGCGCGCCCGACATCTCCGGCGCGGACGTGGAGCTTTACGCCGACGGCACCTTCCAGGTGCGCAGCTCGGCGGCCGAACTGGGACAGGGACTCGTCACGGTCATGCGGCTGGTGGTGGCGGAGGAAATGTCCGTCCCGGCCGAGCAGGTGCGCGTGCTGGTAATGGATACCGATCTGACGCCCAACGGCGGCCCGACCACGGCTTCCCGCCAGACCTACGTGACCGGCAACGCCTCCCGTTATGCGGCGCGGACCCTGCGCGACCAGATCACGGCCTCGCTGGCCGAAAAGTTCGACGTGCGTCCGGAGCAGATCCGCTTCGAAAATGGGATCGTCCACGTGAACGGGCATTCGCTGACCTACGCGGAGATCTACAAGGAGATGACCGCCTCGGGCCAGCAGCCGCGCGTCCGCTACCAGTACGAAGCGCCGAAGACTCAACCCCTCGGCATGCTTACCGCAGACGGTAAGCACGGCGACATGCACTTCGCCTTCTCATTTGGTGTGCAGGCCGCCGAAGTGGAGGTCAACAAGCTGACGGGTGAAGTGCGCGTGCTGAAAGTCATCTCCGCCAACGACGTGGGCATGGCGGTCAATCCGCTCGGCCTGCAGGGCCAGGTGGAGGGCGGCGTGATGATGGGACTCGGCAACTGCCTCACCGAAGAGTTCATCATGGACAACGGCAACGTGGTCACCGATCATCTGGCGCGCTATCGCATCCCCGGGATCATGCTGACGCCCGAGATCACCTCCATCATTGTCGAACATCCCACTGCGGAAGGTCCCTACGGTGCAAAAGGGGTGGGGGAGATCTGCAGCATCCCGACCACGCCCGCCATCACGAACGCGATTTATAATGCAGTCGGAGTTCGCATCGATAAGCTGCCTGTCGACCAGGAAATGATTGCAAGGGAGTTGTGGGAGAGGGAAAAGTAGGAAGTGGAAAGTAGAAAGTAAAAAGGACTCTCAGCTTGGAAGGCTGAGAGTCCTTTTGATTTTGTTATTTCGCAACTGCACGCGTTTTGGAAGGTTTCTTTTTGGGAATACTTGCCATTGCCAAATTCTTCTTTTGTCTGCGAGCTGTCTTGCGCCGTGAGCGAACTTCTTTGGCAGGCTTGCTTTCAAGATAGAGTGTGTCATAGCTCAAGTCAACGTTTGTCAGCCACTCTACAGAGCCGGATACCACCCGTGCAGTTTTGAACGAGGTGAGATTCTTCAGTTGTCGAAAGACAGGCTTTTCCAAATATGGTTTTAAGTCAAAGATGCGCTTCTCGCCGTTTTCAAATGTCAACAGCAGGCAATAGTCATCCACTGGTTTGACCAACTTTACATACGGATTCATTCTTCCTCCTACTTTAGCGGATCAATTTTGAAGACTTCTTCTCCATTGACTGCCAACTTCCAGTTTGCATTTAGTTCTTCACGCCGAATTTCTATCCATGCCAATACCAGGCGAGTCTGGCTTTTGGGAAATTTCCCCGCGAGTAGTTTGCCATCTTCAATGCTGAAGACAGCCTTGTTATTCCCATATTCGGCGTGAATATGTGGAACATGATGTCGTTTATTATCTGCGTAATACATGCGTATGATGATGCCGTAGAACATGGAGAGGATTGGCATAATGGTTTCTCCTGCCTAGATTATAGCTACTTTTAAAAGAGATGCAATTCTCTATCAATCATGAAGTTGCCTGGGTTTCAAGCCTGAGAGCCTTTTGGTAAGACCTCTTCGGTCTGTTTCACAGTGTATACTTCGTATGGCTTTCTTCACCATGAAAACACTGCATAAGCCTGTTCTTCTGTTTCTTCCGCTGCTCCTCCTGCTGGTTGCCCATCCCTTCCAAACGACAATTGCACAGCAG
>JBAVVF010000258.1:0-15727 GCA_049697155.1 Anaerolineales bacterium | reverse complement strand
CCCCCTCACCCATAATGACTTCCCTAATTGTAGAAATTATTCAATGACTGTATATTAATTTTGTTCTCACAAACTAAAGGAGGCAGAATGCTTACGAATATCCTGATTTGGGTTCTTTTGGGGGCGCTGGCAGGCTGGATCGCCAGCATTATCATGGGCAGCAATGCGCAGATGGGCGCGCTGGCCAATATCGTGGTCGGCATCTTCGGCGCTCTGATCGGCGGTTTCCTGATGAACGCCCTGGGCGCGCCCGGTGTGACCGGGTTTAACCTGTACAGCGTCCTGGTCGCCATCGGCGGCGCCGTGGTGCTGCTCTTCATCGTCGGCCTGATGCGCAGGGCATAACCCGGCAAGCCGATGACAATCGATATTGATGAAACCAGGGTCGAGCGTAATGAGATCGGGTTGTGGCTTGGATGGATTTTGGCCACAGCCGGAGGAATGCTGCTTGGCTTCCTCCCGACCATCTTACTGGTAAATGTGCTCGACCTTGGTATTGCCCAAATAGTAGTCCCGGTTTTGGCCGGGGCTATTATTGGTTATGCCCAATGGGTCGTGCTCAGGCCATATCTCGTTCCCGGCTCCAGTTGGGAGCTGGCCGAAGGCACCTCCTGGGCGGCCGGATACGTGCTTGGACTTTTGCTCATACAGACCTTGCCCAGCACGATCTTTATCAAATTTATTGCCTATCTGTTGTTTGGTGTAATTGTGGCGCTGGTACAGTGGCCGGTTCTCAGGCGCGAAATCCCCAATCTGGCGGTCTGGATCCTGGCCAGCTCCATCGGCTGGGCGGCCGGTTTCTGGGCAAGTGAGGCCGTTCTGGCGCTCTTTTTCAACGATCCGTTGATAGCACCGGCCGTCGGTACTGCGGCGATTGCGGTGACCAGCGGACTGGTCGCCGGCGCGATTACCGGCCTGGCCCTGATCTGGATCGTGCGCCGGCCGGAAATGGCTTAAAAATCGAATTTGGCAAACGCCAGCTTTCGGGCTGGCGTTTTTGATTCCACGGGTGATAAAAAGATCTGCCGGCCAGAGGCAGGCAGATCTCCATTCCGTAACTTTCTACATCCTTATTGTATAAGATTCCGAGGGCAATTGCAACAAGCAAAATGCACATTCCACCGGGGATGAACGCTACTTTTTTCCACCAAACCCGAGCCGTACAATGCAGTAGGTCAGGCTGCCCCGCTTGCGCGGGATCTTCGACCAGCCTGACGAACATTTGAAAACATGATTTTCGGCGGGTTTACAACCCGCCCCACTTTTCATCAAGGAGAGAAGATGGATTCATCCCCGCACAAGAGCGAATTCGTGAACGTGAACGGCATTCGTCTGCATTACCTGGACTGGGGTGGGGAGGGCCCTGCCCTTCTGTTTCTAACGGGCTTGGGGAATTCCGCCCATATCTACGATCAATTCGCCCCGCGCTTTACGGACAAATTCCGCGTCCTGGCCCTGACCCGCCGCGGGCATGGGGATTCGGACTATCCCGAGACCGGCTATGACGTGGACACGTTAACCGAAGATGTAAGGCAGGCCATGGATGCTCTCGACATGGACAAAGCCATTTTAGTGGGGCATTCCATGGCCAATGTTGAACTATGCCACTTTGCCGCGCTGCATCCCGAAAGAGTTCTCAAGCTGGTGTTTCTGGATGCCGCCTATGACAGGTCCTCGCCCGTATTTAAAGCCATGGTGGGGAAAAGTCCCCTGAAGAATATACCGATCCCGGGTGCAAATGACGATCATTACTCCATCGAGGAATATATGGCTTCCATCAAAAAGTCCTATCCTTATTGGGCGGCGATCTGGGGTGAAGTGATCGAAGAAGAGATCCTGCATGCGGTCAAGACGACCCCGGAGGGGAAAATCGTGGATAAGATGTCGGGCGCCATCGAGCAGGCGTTTCGCGACACCCTGAATAGTTACCTGCCCGAGAGTTCGAGAATCCAGGCTCCTGTGCTAAGCATCTACGCGGTTCTGGACGGCAATGATGCTCTGGCAGATTACATGACCGAAGAGCAAAAAGCACTCGTAATGGAATTTTTCGATACGATCCGGCCGCCGCTCACCCGGGAATGTATCGAGCAGTTCCGCCGTGATGTCCCCCATGCCAGGATCATCGAGATTCCAAAAGGACATCATCATTGTTTTATAAAACAGGAAGAACTCGTTTTCGATGAGATGAGAAAGTTCCTGGAGGAGTAAGCAGATGAACACATCTCCCCGTAAAAGCGACTTTGTCAACGTGAACGGCCTCCGCCTGCATTACCTCGATTGGGGCGGCAGCGGACCGGCCCTGCTATTCCTGCCGGGCCTGGGCTGCAACGCATACATCTTTGACCGGTTCGCGCCGCGCTTTACAGACAAATTCCACGTCCTGGCCCTGACGCGCCGTGGGCACGGCGACTCGGACTACCCCGAGTCCGGCTACGACATCGACACCCTGACGGAGGACATCCGCCAGTTCATGGATGCCCTGCAGATCGAGCGGGCCATCCTGGCCGGGCACTCGTACGCCGGGATGGAGCTCTCCCACTTTGCCGCGCTGCATCCGGAACGGATCATCAAGCTCATTTTCCTGGATGCCGCCTATGACCGCAGCTCACCGGAATGTAAGACTATGATGGAAAACAACCCTGCGAAGGATTTCCAGATCCCGGGCATGAAAGATGAGTATGACAGCATCCAGGATTATGCGGATTTCATCAAGCGTACCTATCCCTCCCTGGGCGAGATCTGGGGGGACGTGCAGGATGAACATATCCTCCACGAGGTGCGGATCACTCCCGAGGGCAAGGTGGTCGACAAGATGCCGGATGCCATCAGCAGGGCCCTCGCCGACACCAGCGCCAGCTACCTGCCGGAAGATGCAAAGATCAAGGCCCCGGTCCTCAACTTCTATGCCATGCGGGACAATACCTACTTCGTCGCCCCCTCATATATGACCGAGGAGCAGCAGGCCCGAATGATCGAATTCTTCGAAAAGTTCCAGAAGCCCTGGAATATGCACAGCATCGAGAAATTCCGGCGGGACGTTCCGCACGCCAGGATCGTGGAGATCCCGCACGGGCATCATTACTGCTTCATCAAGCACGAAGAGCTGGTCTTTGACGAGATGCGGAAGTTCCTGCTGGAAGGGTAGCGGCCTCCCGGAAAGAGATTTTTTGCCTCAAATTGCACTTTTTGGCAATGGAATTTGAGATTACGCGCCCGCGAAGTGACATTACGAGCGTGTAATCGAAGTTTACACGCTCGTAATGTCTTCTTACTGCCCGGTAATGTGACATTACACGCCCGTAATGAAGCCTCACTGCCCCGTAAGGTGACATTACGCCCGCGTAATCGAACATTACACGCCTGTGAGGTGACATTACACCCGTGTAATCGAACATTACACGCCCGCGAAGTGACTGTCACTTCGCGGTTCAAAGGTTTTCCGGCAGTGCCATTGCGATCGCGCCGCGCAGGGCGGTGTCATAGCCCAGGCGGCTCAGCTCCACGCGCGGAGGCGGCACAAGTTTCAGATGTTCTCCCATCACCTGCCTGGCTGCCTCGATAAACCTTTCCCCGCCGCCGACGGCCACCCCTCCGCCGAGGCGGATCAGGTCCGGGGCGTAGAGCGCGGCCATGTTGCGCAGTCCCTGCCCGAGATTGTAGGCGACCTCCTCCCATTCCGCCACGTTCAGCTCCTCGGCAGGCTTGCCGTAGATGCGGCGGATGCCGTTGCCCGAGACCAGCGCCTCCAGGCAGTCGGGCGCGCCGCACTCACACTGGACTGCCGCGGGGTTCGCGCAGCGAAACGGGATGGATTGGTGCCCGACCTCTGGATGCGCGCCGTCCTGTCCGCGGTAGATCTTTCCGTCAACTAAAAGACCGCCGCCCATCCCGGTGCTGAGGGTGAGATAGAGAAAGCGCGGCGCAGCGACTCCGCCCCAGTGGTACTCGCCAACCGCCGCGACATTCGTATCCACGTCCACGCGGAACGGACAGCCCCACTTCGACTCCATAATCTCTTTGAGAGGAATATTCCGCCAGGCAGGCTGGTGCAGAGGCGAGACGATGCCTCGTTCCCAGTCCAGGGGACCGCCGATGGCCGCGCCCATGCCTTTGATCTGATCGTTCGCCGTTACTTCGGCGATCATCCTGTTGAGGTTCGCCAGGTCTTCTTCAAGAGTTGTTGCCGTAGCAGTTCGGACGCGCCGCAGTTCATGCCCCTCACGGTCGGCCGCCGCGACCATGATCTTGGTCCCGCCGATATCCAATCCGACATACACTTCCATCTCCACACCTCTTGTTCTTCAAGCTCAAAAGATTTTTGCTTCCAACCCCAGCACCCCGGCCAGGATTTCGAAGTCACGCTGGTGGTCGCCGTAAATCACGATGACATGGTCGCGCGAGACCGCTTCGGTGAAGCCGTTCAGGTCACGGAACTCGAGCAGGCCGCTGGCCTCGCAGTGCGGCAAGTCCGGATGGCGGGTCGTCTCGGCGACGCGTGCCTGGGCGATCATCAGCCGCTGCACGTCGAACCCAAGCGAGATGACAGTAATCGGCTCCCCGGCCGTCAGGTCACCGTCCACGCCGCAGCCGCGCCCATCGCGCTTGATCTCGTAGGTCCCGCCCCAGCTGCGCAGGGCAGTCTTGCCGCTGGGGGTCATTTCGGGCGAGACGACGCCCACGTAGCCGCAGTGCGCCAGCCGCGCGAAGTTATGCCAGTCCGCGCGCGGGTATGCCTCGCCGGGTGAGAGCGGATCGCCGAAGTGATCGGTCAGTGCGCCGACATAGGAGACCGGATACAGGTTCGACATCATGGCAGGCTTGTTCAGGAAGAAGTTGGCCAGGATCATTCCGGTCATGGCGATGAAATCCCCGTCGCAGGCCGCGATGTAGCCTTCCTCGCGCAGCAGCAGCTGAGCCAGGCAGGGCACGTCCCGCCCGCCGCGGATGATCAGGTCGCCGAAGCAGTTGACGCCGAAGCCGAGGGCGCGTTCCTCTTCCAGGATCTCACGGATGGCGAGGTAGGTGCGGATGGCCTGGTCCAGCGCCTCGGGCCGGACTTCCTGGACCGTGTAACGGTGGGGGAGGCGCGTCGCCCGCACCTGCTCGACCTCGGCCGCGCTGAACTTCGGATAGCGCGCCCGCATATCGTCCAGCGAGCGGACCATTATCTCCGTCCCAAGCTGACGCGTCACGCGGTCGCCGACAGCATGCGCATTCCACGGGAAGTTCTGCTCCCCGAAGACGATCATCCGGCTGTCCGACAGGAAGCGCTTCAGCGCCAGCCCTTTGAGCAGCGCGATCCCTTCGCGGCTGTTCCGGACGAGGTGCACATCGACGCCCAGCGTGCGGAGCATGTCGCGCGCCGCCCAGCGCCAGAAATCCGGCTCGTCGTAGTCGAGCAGTGACCAGAAGACGACCGGCAGACCTCTCTCCACGAGGGCTTGCGGATGAGAGTTCCAAACCTCGGTGGGGTAGGCGGGGATGCTGACCGGCAGGATGGCATCGATGGAATCGTCCAGCCCGCGAATGACCTCCTGCCAATGTTCGGACGACTGGATGGCGATCATCTCATTGACGACAGCGACGCCTTTCACGACTTCCTGCAGTCTGGCCACGTCAACGCTGGGTCTGCCGGGCTTAGCCTGGATCGGTTGGATGCGTGCCAGGGGATATTTCAGATGAGGAGGTTGTTTTTCAATTAAAAAGCGCGGGATTTGATCGAATTGCGTCATTGGGTCCTCAATTAGCCACAGATGAACACGGATGAACGCTGATTTTTGAACCATTTCTCCGTGGAATCGGTGACGAACATCATTACTTTACCTATTGACAAAGGGGTCTGAAAAGCGTATTATTTAATTGATTGCAGAAAGCAACTAATTTCCAACATTATATCATCCAGTGAAACACATTGACCAGGAATATGTAGGCGACCAGGAATCCCTGCGCCAGATCAACCTCTCGACGGTTCTTACGCACCTGCGGCAGAACGCGCCGATTTCGCGCGCGGCTCTGGCAGAAATGACCGGACTCAACCGGGCGACGATCACCCGTCTGGTGCGGGAACTGATCGAGCACGGGTTTGTGCGCGAGACCGGATTCCAATCCGTGCGGGCCGGGCGCCCTTCGATTCTACTTCAGCTCGATCCGGATGCCGGCTGCATCATCGGCGCCGAGATCGAAGTGAAGTTTGGCTCGGTCATCCTGACTGACCTGGCTGCTCACATCCTCTGGCGCCAGGAGGTCGATTTCGGGGATAACGACGAGCAGGATGCGATCTTAAATAGCACTGCTCAACTTATCAGGCAAGCTTGCTCAAAGGCCGCTGAAGCAAACCGGCACGTCCTGGGCCTCGGGATGAGCCTGCCGGGCCTGGTGGATGTATCGAGCGGTGTCCTGCTTTTTGCACCGAACATGCGCTGGAGCGATGTGCCGGTCAAGCAATGGCTGGAAAACAAATTTGACATTCCCATTTATGTGGACAACAAAGCCAACATGGCCGCGCTGGCCGAGAGTTACTTCGGTTCGGCGCGCCACAGCGATTACGTACTGTACATCAACATTACCGCCGGCGTCGGCGCCGGGATCGTCCTGAACCAGCGTATCCTGTCGGGCGCCTCCGGCCTGGCCGGTGAGGTGGGACACATGACGCTCGACCCGCACGGGCCGAAATGCAACTGCGGCAGCTACGGCTGCTGGGAAACGTACGTCAGTGCCCTGGCGGTTTTTCGACGCGTGCGCGAATCCATTCTGGCCGGACAGGAATCCCATTTGTCCGAAGTCGTCCGGGATGGCTTCGAGCGAATCACCATCCCGCTGATGGTTGAGGCGGCCCGCAAAGGGGACAGGGTCGCTTTGGCCGCCTTCGAGGAGACCGGATACTACCTGGGGATTGGACTGGCAAACCTGATTAACACATTCAATCCTCAGAAAGTGGTCCTGGGAGGTTATGTAACCCAGGCGTACGAATTTCTATTGCCCGTGATCCAAAGGACCGTACAGGAGAGGGCTCTGCGCTGGCCGCGCGAAGCTGCGGATATGGTCGTCGCGACCTATCTGAACGATGCCAGCCTGATGGGAGCCGTCGCAACCGTCTACGGTCAAATTCTGTCCAATCCGAATCAGGCGTTCAAAGCCAAGCGAGGGCTTTGACGATATCAGGAGGTGTCCCAGAAACAAAAATCAGTCAGTTCGTAACTATTCGTCCGGGACTCAAGCTCGCCAGGCAGTTTGCCAATCGGTCTGAGAAGGGTCCCATCACATTTTATGAAAAGGAGAAGGAACATGAAGCAAGTTAAGAATCGCCTATGGGGGATCGTATGTATGCTGGTCATCGTAGGAATGCTGGCTGCCTGCGGCACCCCCGCTCCGGCGGAACCGGCAGAGACGGATGCTCCACCCCCGACCCCGGAGGTCATCTATGTCGAGGTGACTCCCACCTCGGAACCGGGTGCATTGCAATACAATTCCGATGTGTCCGGAGACTTGGAACTCTGGCATTTCTGGGCTTCACCCGTTCGCCGCAATGGCGTCAAGCACATCATTGCGATGTGCCAGCAGGAATTGCCCAATGTCGCCGTGGTCGATACCGTCAAGCCCTGGGGTGACGTCTGGACAGCCAATGTTGCGGCAGTGGCCGCCGGCTCGGGTATGCCGGATGTGATCGTTTCGGATCGCCCGACCCTCCCGAAGGATGCCGCGGATGGCGTCTACATGAGCCTGCAGGAATTCGCGGACCGCGATGGCATTGGCCGCGATCAGTTCTACGGCTGGGCCTGGGATCAGACCTTATACGAAGGCGAGACCTATGGTATCCCCTTCGAGACCGATGTCCGTGTCATGTTCTGGAACAAGCAGCTCTTCACGCAGGCCGGGCTCGATCCCAACAAGCCGCCCACAACCTGGGAAGAAATGTGGGAAATGGCCGATAAGCTGGATGTTAAAAATGAAGACGGCACCTACAAGCGCATTGCTTTCTTCCCGCTCTGGAACGCAGGCTTCAACCCGTTCTGGGCTTATCTCAATGGTGCTCCCCTGATCGATGCTGACGGTAATCCGGTCATCAATTCGCCCGAAGCCGTTGAGTCCCTGGAGTGGATCAAGAAGTGGGTCGATCGCTACGGCGGCTGGCAGGCATTGCAGAACTTCAAAGCCCAATACGGCGCTCCCCCCAACGATCTGTTCATGGGCAACGGTGTGGCGATGCTGGTGGATATCTTCGGCTACAACAGCCAGTTGGAATTCTACCGTCCCTATACGATGCTGGACGATGAATCAAAGCCTCGCATGGACTGGGGCATCGCGACTCTTCCATACAACGCGGCCCCCGCGGACTGGAGCGGTGGTTTCTCGCTCTCCATCCCGACCGGCGCAGAGAATCCGGAAGCCGCCTGGGAATTCATCAAGTGCATGACCGGCCCCGAGGGTCAGGCCTCCTGGGCGCGTGACACGCAGGCCCAGCCGACCAATCTCGCTGCGGCCGTGGATCCCGTCCTGCTTGCCAACCCGAACTGGGCCGTCGTCGATCAGGCCCTGCAGGTCAGCACCGGCGGTGTCTATGTCTCCAAATACCCGAACTGGGGTGAACAGCTGGATTTGGTCTATGAGAAAGTCTGGCTGGGTGAAATGACTCCGCAAGAGGCGCTCGATGCAGCTCAGGCTGCCGTTGAGGCTGCTCTGAAGTAGTCCTTCGCAGCGATAAACACACAGGGCGACGCGCTGGCATTCCAGGCGCGTCGCCCCTCTTATGTGACTCTTGGAGGTGCATCATGAAGGCTGCTTCCGTAATGCGTCGATCGTTGCTGCGCCCGGCCCTGCGGGAAGAGATGACCGGCTGGTTGTTTGCCATGCCATGGATCCTCGGCTTCATATTTTTCACTGCCGGACCGATGTTGTTTTCGCTGTATACGAGTTTTACGAAATATAACATCATCGCTGCACCCAAATGGATTGGACTGGAGAACTACGAGAATCTATTCACCCAGGATCCGCTCTTCTATAAGTCCATGGCGAACACGTTTTGGATGGTGATGGTCAAGATGCCGCTGGTGATGGTGGTCGCGATCGGATGTGCCCTGCTTCTCAATGTTGATCTCCCCGGTGGCAAGTTCTTTCGTACAATCATTTACCTGCCAAATGTGTTATCAGGAATTGCAGCGATCTTCCTCTGGCAATGGATTCTTTCGCCCAAGGGCTTGCTGAACTCCGCCCTGGCGACATTCGATATCCAGGGCCCGGGCTGGTTTGTCGATCCGGCCTGGACGAAGCCCGGCATGGTGATCATGGGGATGTGGTGGATTGGGGGCAATGTGCTTATTTATCTGGCGGGCCTTAAGGGCATTCCGCGTGAGCTTTATGAGGCTGCCGAGATCGATGGCGCCGGAGGCTGGCAGAAAGCCTGGTATGTCACCCTGCCCCTGCTCTCGCCAACAATATTTTTTGAAGTTGTGACAGGCATCATTGGAACGTTCCAGATTTTCACGACCGCCTTCATTCTGACAGGCAAGGAGTCGCCGCTTGGCGGGCTTGGCCAGTCCATGCTGTTTTATGTACTTTATCTATACGATCGCGCCTTTGGGAAGGTGGGCCCGGGTGGGTTCCAGATGGGTTACGCCTCGGCCATGGCGTGGGTCCTATTCGTTATCATCCTCCTGATCACCGGACTCCAGCTCTGGCTGGCCAAACGCTGGGTCTATTATGAAACGGAACGATAAGGTGAGGAGGCAGTCATGACCACTACTGTTATAAAAGCGCAGAAGACGGGTTTCCACCATCTTGCCATATTCAAACGTTCATACTGGTCGTTCGGAAAGGTGATCGCGCTCCTGCTTTTGGTGGGGATCAGCATCCTGTTCATTGTCCCGTTCCTGTGGATGATTTCGACCTCCCTCAAGGAACCCAGCGACCTGATCGGTTTTCGCTGGATTCCCACCCGCCTGGCCTGGGAGAATTACGTCGATGCCTTTAGTTTTGGCATGTGGCCGCAATGGACCCTTAACACGGTGATCATTACATTCACATCTGTTGTGGGCCAGGTATTCTCCTCCTCGCTGGTGGCGTATTCCTTTGCCCGCCTGCGCTGGCGCGGACGGGACACCCTGTTCTCTCTCGTTCTGGCGACGATGATGCTGCCGGGTGTGGTTACCATGATCCCGCAGTTCGTGGTCTTTGCCAAGCTGCCGGCCTTCGGCTTCATGGGCTCCAAAGTCTGGGTCAATACTTTCCTGCCGCTGATCGTTCCGGCCTTTACCGGGAGCGCGTTCTACATCTTTCTGCTGCGCCAGTTCATGCGCGGCATCCCGCAGGACCTTACGGATGCAGCCCGGCTGGATGGCGCCGGAGAACTGCGCATCTGGTGGAGTATTTTCCTGCCGCTGACCAAACCGGCTCTGGCAGTCGTAGCCATCTTTACCTTCCAGGGAGCCTGGCAGGACTTCATGGGCCCTCTGCTCTACCTGCAGAGTGAGAAGTTTTACACCCTCCAGCTGGGACTGCGTCAATTCGAGGCGGCCGCGGGCGGCTCTCCCGCCTGGCACTGGCTCATGGCTGCCAGCCTGATGGTGATGCTGCCCGTGCTGCTTGTTTTCGTCATCTTCCAGCGCTATTTCATCGAAGGGATTACCTTCTCGGGGATGGCCGGCCGGTGAATAGGACAGATCGTGGATTACATAGTGGATTGAATTGAGATGATCGTCAGGAACGAAAAAAACCTTTACCAGTTTGTCTCAGAAACATATTGCTTAACTTTTCTTGACGACCGGCCATTTGTGAACGTGGATTCCCCAAACGGCGATCGACTGGCTGAGTTGTTTATTCCATCGAGCATCCATTCCCTGCAGGGCCGCGACGACACAACCCGGCTCGGAGAGTGGGAAGTGAGCGAAGGACCGCAGGTTACAACCTTCGTCCTTCGGGCGGAGAGCTCCCTGTGGAAGGCAAAGCGCTATCGTTTCCGGTGCTTCGCGCGCCGCTTCACCTACGATGTGGAAGTCGAAGGCGAGGGTCAGCTGGCGGAGGCGAACTACTTCGGAGGTTATTATTCCGGGCAGCCGCGCTGGGGCTCGGGATTCTTCTGGTCGGGGCAGCGCTTCCTCTCGGGATTCAATCCCGAGCCAAACACAGCCGAGATCAACTACTTCTCACCGCATGCCAACACAACCATTGACCTGATGGGGGTGCCTCTGCCCGGCCGGGCCGACTGGTTCTTCACGCCTGTACCTTTTTGCTTTGCCATACGCCTGCCGGAGGGCTGGCTTTCCCTGGGCGTCGAGACCGCGCCGGGCCAGAATCGCTTTACTGAATATGCCTATCATGGAAAGTCTTCAGCTTTCCATCTGTCGCTGGCCTATGATGGTCACACGACTGTAAACGGAACATACCAGCTGCCGGCCATCGGTTTTGACTTTGCCGACGACGAATACGCGGCGCTCAAAAGACATGTCGAAGCATTGGCCCCGGCACAGGTTCCAGTCAGTGATCCCGTCAGGCCAACGTGGTGGCATACGCCGATCTTCTGCGGCTGGGGAGGGCAATGTTATCTGGCTTCCTCCCAGGGCGGACGTGCTCCTGACTATGCCCGGCAGAATATCTATGATGAGTTCATGCGGACGCTGGAGTCCGTCGATGTGGATCCCGGCATCCTTGTCCTGGACGACAAGTGGCAGTCAACCTACGGAGAGAATTGTGCCGACAAACGCAAGTGGCCGGATCTGAAAGGGTTCATCGCTGCCCAGCATGCCCGCGGACGGAAGGTCCTGCTATGGCTTAAAGCCTGGGATCCCGAAGGCCTGCCTGTCGAGGACTGTGTTACGAATGCGGCCGGCCTGCCAGTTGCCTGCGACCCTTCCAATCCGGCGTACGAGCAGCGTTTGCGTAAAGCGGTGCAGCGTATGATTTCGTCGTCCGGCTACGATGCAGACGGATTCAAGATCGACTTCACGGCGCGCATCCCCGCCGGTCCGGGCTTGAAGCTTCACGGCGATATCTGGGGGCTCGAGCTGATGCATCTCTACCTCGGCATTCTCCATTCGGAGGCCAAACGCCTCAAACCCGAGGCATTGATCATGACACATACTCCGCATCCCTACCTGGTGGATGTCGTAGACATGATCCGCTTGAACGATATCAATGCCGGACGGGATATCAACCAGTCCATGACGCATCGGGCCCGGGTGGCTGCCATTGCCTGCCCGAATATCAGCATCGACACCGATGACTGGCCGATGCCCAATAAGGCTGCCTGGCGCGCCTACATGCGCCTCCAGCCTGAACTGGGCGTGCCATCTTTGTATTACGCCACTCACATCGATGCGACCGGAGAGGCGTTCGATGCCGAAGATTATCGTCTGATCCGCGCAGCCTGGGCCCGCTATCGTGAAGCATCGAACTCGATCACGTCCCGCCGGGATGATGAAGTGGAAGAAATATCCACTGAACCGCCCGCGTTACCGGCAGAAGGATAAAGCATGGCTACAGTCAGGATTGCAGACAAAAAAATCCGGGTCGACGATGTGGAAATCTCCCTGCTGAGCGGGGAAATCCATTATTGGAGGCTCGACCCGTCCAACTGGAGGCCGGTTCTGCAGAGGGCCCGCGCGATGGGACTGCAGGTGATCGCCACCTATGTCTGCTGGGATTTCCATGAGATCGAACCGGGCCGCTACGACTTCCGCGGCGAGACCGACCCGCGTCGGAACCTGCTCGGCTTCCTCGACCTGCTGACGGCCGAGGGCTTCTGGATCATCCTGCGTCCGGGGCCCTACATCTATAGCGAGTGGCGCAATAACGGTGTCCCGGATGACGCCGCCCGGCTGCACCGCCTCGACCCTGCTTTCCAGGAACGGGCGCGCCCGTACATGCAGGCGGTGGTGGAGGCTGTCCGGCCCTATCTGGCGACGCGCGGCGGACGCATCATTTTGTGGCAGGCCGAGAATGAGATTGATCCCTGGGCAGCCTGGTATACCGAGCAGCTTGGATTGGGACAGAAGACCGGTCCCTTCCACGATTTTCTGCGCCAACGTTACGGCGATGTGAAGCACCTCAATGCCGCCTGGGGAACGGATTACGCCTCGATCGAGGCGGCGTGGGCGGTCTCGGAAATGCTTCCCGGCCAGCCTGACCGGATGCGCCGCTACCTGGATTTCGTTCGTTTCCAGCACTGGTATGTGACCCGCGTGGCGAAATGGGCCGTGAATGCCTATCGCGATGCAGGCGTGGACGTGCCGATCTATCTCAACGCCTACAGCGGCGTCTCCATCCAGCCCTGGGCGGCATTCGAGTCCATCGCCGACCTGGCCGGACCGGATATCTATCCTTCGCGCGAGCTGGCTCTGCGCACGAATGAGCACCGCTCACTGCTGGAAGCCGTGCGCTACACCCGCACCTATTCCAGCCTGCCTTACATCCCCGAATTCGAGGCCGGCATCTGGCACGACTGGCTGCCCGGGGTGGGCGTCCTGCCTCCCAACCATTACCGCATGATCTGTCTCTCTGCGCTGCTGGCAGGCGCGGCCGGCTGGAACTGGTACATGCTGGTGAACCGCGATAACTGGTACCAGTGCCCGATGAATGAGTGGGGGCGGACGCGTCCCGACCTGTTCGAGGCCTTCCGGCAGGTGACGGCACTTTTTCATGAGATCGATCCTGCTTCCCTGACCAAATTGACTGGCACGGCGGTCACCTTCAATACCCTGCAGCGCGGCACCGAACGTCCCGGCCAGGATCTGCTCCAGGCCCTGTACCAGGCGGATATCGATTACGAGTTCTACGATGTGGACGGCGAACGATGCGACCAGCCGCTCCTGCTGTACGCCGGCGGAGACTGGCTCCCGGCCGCCGCACAGGAACATTTGAAATCATATGTGGAGTCCGGCGGGCACCTCGTTTGTATGGGAGCCTACCCTCGCCTGGACGATAACCTGCGACCGCTGAACCTGCTCGGCATCAAAGAACCTTCAGGCATCGTCGGCGGCTCGCCCGGCAACCTTTGGCTGGAGGTGCTGGGGACAAAGGTGAAAAGCTCGTCGGCTTTCAACTATGCCGAAACGCCCGGCGAGCCGATCACCGCGACACGGCTTGCGCCCGGAGGTCAAACCGCAGAGGAATTAAGCCTGCAGATGGGTTTGCAGGCCGGCGCGCAGTACAAGGTCGGTTATACCGAGACGCGCGGGCGCGGCCGCCTGACTGTCCTGGGGCTCAAACCCACCCCGGAACTACTGCTCGCACTCCACGATCACTTGCATGCGCAAATCTCAAGTCGTTCGCTCACGCCCCAGGTTTCGACTGCTCTCTTCCGCCGCGGCCAGGAGCTTTATTTGCTTGCGGTCAACTCCGGGGATGAAGATAAAATAGCTGAAGTTGTCCTGGCCGGGGACCTCCCGAAGCCTTCCTGCTGGCAGGCGCGCGACCTCGTCAGCGGGCAGGAATGGACCGTCGACCTGCGCGAGTCCGGCCGCCTGACCTTTTCCCTGGCGCGCAAAGACGGCGCCATCATTCATCTACAAGGTATGTGAACATGTCCAAGCTTGCCATCATCCATACCACGCCTGCCACCGTGGAGCCCATGAAAGCTCTTGCCTCCGAACTGCTGCCGGGCCGCGAACTGGTCAACTTCGTGGACGATTCGATCCTGCCGCAGCTGGCGCAGAATGGTGGGAACCTGGCAGAGGTGGAAGAACGGCTGATCCATTATGCCCGCTTTGCTGAAAAAGTCGGCGCGGATGTCATCCTCGAGGCCTGCTCGTCGGTCGGCGAAGTCGTCTCCAAAATGCAGGCGGCGGTCTCGGTCCCGATCGTGCGCATCGACGAGGCAATGGCCGAAGAGGCTGTGCAGCGCGGGACACGCCTGGGTGTGGCCGCGACTTTGCCAACCACGCTTGGGCCCACGGCCCGGCTCCTGAAGGCCAAAGCCGACGCGGCCGGCAAACAGGTCGAGGTCACGCCTCTGCTGATCGAGGGCGCGTACCAGAGACTGATGTCTGGCGACCGGGAGGGACACGACAATCTGCTCGTCGAAAAACTGCGGGAGCTGGCGCGCAGCGTGGATGTTGTCGTGCTGGCGCAGGCTTCCATGGCGCGGGTCCTGCCAGGCCTCTCCGCCGCAGAACAAAGCAAATTTATGAGCAGTCCACGGCTTGCGATGGAACGCGTGAAAACCACCATGGTAAAGATGGGAAAGTAGTGCAGGATGGGACCCGCATCTGATGTGACGATCCTGGCGATTGATATCGGCACCACCCACTGCAAGGCGGGCCTGTTTGCATTGGATGGGGCCGCACTGAAGATCGTCACCCGTCCGATGATCTCCCGGCGCGCCCCCACCGGAGAATCTTATTTCGACCCCGAGTCCTTGTGGGCGACCGCCTCGGCGGTGATTCGGAAGGCGGGCGCCTCAGCCGGCTCGATCGCGGCCATCGGCATTGCCAGCATGGCCGAGACCGGTTTACTGCTGGACCGCCGGACGGGTGTTCCCCGTTCTTTTTTTGTTCCCTGGTTCGATACCGCTGCCCAGTCCCAGGCTGACCTGATCCGGCGCGGGTCCGATCCGCTCGAGCGCTATCTCAAGACCGGCCTGCGGGCCAGTTTCAAGTGCAGCCTGGCGAAGGTGCTCTGGCTGCGGGCCCGGGATCAAAGCCTGCTCGAGGGGGCCATCTGGCTGTCGGCGGCCGATTACATCGCCTACCGCCTGACCGGCAAATTCGGCACGGATCCTTCACTTGCCGGGTATACC
>JBAVVF010000257.1:0-1656 GCA_049697155.1 Anaerolineales bacterium | reverse complement strand
CAAACCCGACGGCAGAGATCGTCAGCCCGCTCTGGCCGATTCCGTTGATCACATCCTTCGGCGTAGCCTGACTCTGGTTATCCAGTCCATCCGTGAGGACAATGATCGCCTTGCGGCCGGATGCACCCTCCAGGGCTTTCTCGGCCTCGATCAAGGCATTGTACATGGCTGTATCGCTGCCCGTTTTCAATCCATCGATGGCAGCTGTCAGCGCCGCAGTATCTGCGGTGATCGGCTGGACCATATAGACCTGAGTGTCGTAAGTGATCAAACCGGCCTGATCGCCGGGGCGCATTTGCTGGACATAGCTTTTGGCGGCTTCCTTGGCGCCTGCCAGTTTGTCATTCTTGTCCATACTCCCGGAGATATCCATGACGAGCATGGTCGTCACCGGAATGGATTCCTCCCCGACGGTTTCGCCGCCGCCCTGAATGTCCACCAGCTGCATCAGCTGGCCATTCTCATGGATCTGAATCTGGGAAGGGTCCACCCCCACCGGCTCGCCGGCCGCGTTGGTCGCCGAAATATAGACGGTGACATTTGGAAATTTGGAGTTATCGACCTGCGTGATCCGCAGCTGAGGCGTTTCTCCCTGGGCGGAGGCTGCTCCAAACGGCCACAGGCTGGTCGCAACAAGCAGGAGAAGTGTAAACAGATAGTTTAATTTGCGCACGGTTATCTCCTTTCGTGATAAACCATTTCCGTATTGCCCATACGGATTCTTTGACCGTCTGCCAACTGCACACGCTCGACCTTGCGGTTGTTAATGTACGTTCCGGAGAGACTCATATCCTTCAAATTAAAGGCCATTCCATCCCCGGTCAGCATGGCATGCTGAGGAGCGATATCGGGGTCGGGCAGGACAATTTCGGATTTCAGCGGTGAACTTCCGATTGCGACCGAGGGAAAGCCCTTGGCTATGAATTTGTCGAGCATGAACTCAGTACCTTTAAGTTTGCCCGATTTGACCTCGAGCCAGGCCCGCGAAAGCAGGACGGCGATCAGGGAGATGAACGCGCCTACACAGGCTCCGAGGAGCATCAGGCCCACAGCCTTACCGGTCTGTGAACCGGTCCTGAACTGGACAAGAGTCAGTTCAAGCAGGATGCCGCCGATCGCGCCGCCAATAAATCCACCCAGCATTCCCTTCCAGGCCTGTGTCCGGCCGACTATACCTTCTGCCAATCCGATGAGAAGACCGAATATGCCCCAGCACAGTGATCGCCCGATAATCCCTGCGCCTACGAATTGGAACAAATACTCACTCAACAGCAGGCCAACGGCACCGGCGACGAGACCCAGCAAGGCACTAAAAAGACCTGATTTCAGGGCCTGGATGGGATTGCGGGTCAATGCGCCTTCGGTCAGTCCCACAAATAGCCCGATGATCAAACCAATTAACGCACCGACGATGGCCAAATTCATCGAGAAGATACCTGTAAAGGACAGACCGAGCAGGTCGCTGACCTGCGAACCAATCAACCCGCCAATTGCTCCCAGTACTGCATAGTAGTACGTACGCATCCGTCTATTCATGGTGAGAACCTCCTTCAGATTCGGTTTCAGCCTTCTGTAAGTTTTGCCAGCGGACCACGCTGCGCCCGTTGGCTCCGTCCATCTCATAAAAACCAAAATACCGGGTGGGATCAAAAGTAC
>JBAVVF010000256.1:0-11094 GCA_049697155.1 Anaerolineales bacterium | reverse complement strand
CTGGGAGGCGATGGCAGTCAATCTCCCTCTTGACACTTCCCCGCCTCCGGCATAGAATACCGCCCAATATCCAAAAACGCTGACGAGGACGAGTACGCTTCAAAGCGATTTCCAGAGAGCCGAGCATATCATGGTGAAAGCAAGGCAAAAGCGCAGAAGCCGAATGGACCTCCGAGTTGCAAGGGCAAAAGCAGTTTGATAGTTCAATAGTTAGGTAGTTGAGTAGTCAAACGGTCGAGTAGCCTGCGTCGGGAGCTGCACCCGTTATCACGCAGAGTTACTTAGAAGGATAGCGAACTACTCAACTACTAAACTATCCAACTAGCTAACTAATCAAGTGACGCTGGCTTTTTCCTCCCTGTTGCCTCACGACAGGGAATTTTGTTTAGTCCCGTGAACGGGATTTTCAACAGGCGTTAACCTGGGTGGCACCACGGGAGTCCCCTCTCGTCCCAATGGACGGAGGGGACTTTTAATTTCTTCGTGCAAAAGTGCTTACCACGGAGAACACAAAGAGCACAGAGAAAATCTTTAAAAATCTCCGTGAACTCTGTGCTCTCTGTGGTGAAAAAGGAGAACAACATGTTATTGGAAGCTGCCACCACCCAAACCACACCTGCACATGCACCAGGTGCAAGTGTCATCCGTGAGAGCAGCGCGGACTTGGAGACGCCGGTCAGCCTGTACCTCAAGCTGCGCGGCGACGGCCCGTCCTTTTTACTGGAATCCGTCGAGGGCGGGGAGCGGATCGCGCGCTACTCGTTTATCGGTGTTCAGCCGCGGGCGGAGTACATCCTGCGGAACGGGCAGGTCGAGGCCAGGGAGAACGGAGTCACTCGTCTTATCCCATTCGACGACGATCCGACGCGTTTCCTGCAGGAGGAGATGAGTCGCTTTGCCACGGAGCGGCTGCCGAATGCGCCGCGCTTCACGGGCGGGCTGGTGGGCTACCTTGGCTATGAGGCGGTGCGTTACTTCGAGCCGACGTTGAAGACAAAGTTGAATCGTATGGCTGGTCTCGATACGTGGCGCCGAGGCGCCACTACTCGACCAGCGGGTGTTCCCGATGGCATGTATCTGCTTGCCGACACGGTCATCGCCTTCGACCATGCCCGCCGCAGCATCTTCCTGATCGCAAATGTGCTGGATGGTGACGTCGAATCTGCGAATCAAAAGCTCGATCAGATTGCCGAACGCATTCGTCAGCCTCTGCCCTCTGCGGCCAAAGTAAACGTTGCGCCTTCTGAAACCTGCCTGAACATGACGCCGGAACGTTTCGAAGCCATGGTCCTGGATGCCAAGGAACATATCGCCGCGGGCGACATCTTCCAGGTGGTGCTGTCGCAGCGCTTCACGCGCGAGACCAGCGTCGAGGCGTTCGATGTCTACCGGGCCGTGCGCCGCCTCAATCCTTCGCCGTACATGTTCTTTTTTGATTTCGGAATGGTGGACGATGAACCATTGTTTATCGTGGGATCGTCGCCTGAGATGTTCGTCCGTCTGGAGGGCCGCACCGCCTCCCTGCGACCGATCGCCGGGACGCGCCCTCGCGCCGCCGACGCGGATGCCGACGCCGCCCTCGCTAAAGAGCTGCTCGCCGACCCGAAGGAGCGCGCCGAGCACGTGATGCTGGTGGACCTCGGCCGCAACGACCTGGGACGCGTCTGCGAATATGGGACGGTCAGGGTTTCCGACTTCTTCACGGTCGAGCGTTACTCCCACGTCATGCACATCGTTTCACACGTGGAAGGTACACTGCGCCGCGGACTAACAGCCTTCGACCTGGTGCGGGCCGCCTTCCCGGCCGGGACCGTCAGCGGCGCGCCGAAGGTCCGCGCCATGGAGATCATCTCTGACCTTGAGCCTGACGCGCGCGGCGCCTACGCGGGCATGGTCGGTTACTTCGGCTTCGACGGCGCGATGGATACCTGTCTCGCCATCCGCACGATGATCGGGCGCGGCCGGACGGTCAGTGTGCAGGCCGGCGCAGGCATCGTCGCCGACTCGAATCCGGCCACCGAGTACCAGGAGACCGTCAATAAAGCCTCCGCGATGCTGCGTGCCATCGATATGGCGGAGACAAACCAATAATGTCGTTGCGAGCGCAGCGAAGCAACCCCCGGATAGCAGGAGATTGCTTCGTCGCTTGCGCTTCGTTTGCGGGCTTTGCCCTCCGCTCAGCGCGACACTCCTCGCAACGACATGGATGTAACGAAAGGAAATGAACTTATGACCCCCATCCAAACCAAACCCCGCCTGCTCACCGGTGACCGTCCCACGGGACGCTTGCACCTGGGGCATTATGTTGGCTCGCTGGCGAACCGCGTGCGGCTCCAGCACCAATATGAATCCTTCTTCATCATCGCGGACCTGCATACGCTGACGACCAGGCCCGAGCCGCAGTACATCAAGGAGATCCCGGTCTTTGTGCGCGAAACCGTGCTGGACTATCTCGCTGTGGGCATCGATCCGCAGATCAGCACAATCTTCGTCCAGTCGGCCATCCCCGAGACCTACCAGCTGAATCTGCTGCTCGAAATGCTGGTCACTGTGCCGCGCCTCGAGCGCATTCCTTCGCTCAAGGATATGGCCCGCGACGCCAACATCGACTCGATGCCGTTCGGCCTGCTCGGCTATCCCGTCCTGCAGGCTGTGGACATCCTGCTGCCGCGCGCCGAAGTCGTCCCGGTGGGGAAGGACAACCAGTCGCACGTCGAGCTGGCGCGGGAGCTGGCGCGGCGCTTCAACAACCTCTACGGCGAAGTCTTCCCTGAGCCGGAAGCGATCATCGGCGAGGTGCCCACCCTGGTCGGCACGGACGGACAGAACAAGATGAGCAAGTCGCTTGGCAATGCGATCTATCTTTCCGATGATGCGAAGACCGTCGAGGAAAAAGTCATGGGCATGTACACCGATCCCAAACGCCTGCGCGCCACAGATCCGGGCACGGTGGAAGGCAATCCGGTTTTCATCTATCACGACGCGTTCAATCCCTCCAGGGCGGAAGTGGACGACCTCAAGGAACGCTATCGCGTCGGGAAGGTCGGTGACGTGGAAGTCAAGAAGAAGCTTGCCAAAGCCCTTAACGACTTCCTCGAACCCTTCCGGGAAAAGCGTGCCTACTATCTTGCTCATCCCACACTGCCGCGCGATGTCCTCGCCAACGGCATCCGCCGCATGCAGGCCGAAGCCAAAGAGACCATGGATATTGTCCGCTCGATTACCGGGCTGGAATACTCCTTCGACCTCTTCGCCGACGAAGTGGATTTGTTCGGAGAATATGATGGATAGCAAAAGGCCTAACCACTGAGCCGCGGAGACACTGAGAAAACCTTTTAAAGAATCTCCGTGTCTCAGTGACTCCGTGGTTAAGAAAGGTTCACAACCATGCTTGCTCTAATCGACAATTACGACTCTTTTACCTACAACCTTGTCCAGTACCTTGGCGAGTTGGGCGCGGAGGTGCGCGTCTTCCGCAACGACCAGATCTCGCTCGACGAATTAATTGCCCTCAAGCCGGATCACCTCGTCGTCTCTCCGGGTCCCGGCGAACCGATCAGGGATGGGGGCGTATCGCCCGAAGCCGTCAAACACTTTACCGGGAAGATCCCTGTACTCGGCGTCTGCCTCGGACACCAGTGCCTGGGTGCCATCTACGGTGGCAGGGTGGACCGGGCCGAGCGTCTCATGCATGGCAAGACTTCACCCGTCAATCACAATGGACAGGGCATCTTCCGGGACATTCCTTCCCCATTCGAGGGCATGCGCTATCACTCGCTCATCGTACACGAGCCTGTGCCTGCCGAACTGGAAGTTCTTGCCACGACCGCGGAAGGTGAGATCATGGCTCTCAAGCATCGTGAACATCCCACCTATGGAGTGCAATTTCATCCCGAGTCCATTCTTACCGAACATGGCAAAAAACTGCTCAAGAACTTTCTGGACCTGAAGCCTGCCCCAGTTGCAGGAGGAGAGTTATCCATGCTCAAACCATTCATTGCCAAAGCCATCAACCGCACCGATCTCACCGCCGAAGAAGCACAGGAAGCCATGAATGTCATCATGACCGGCCAGGCCACGCCCGCCCAGATCGGCGCGTACCTGATCGCCCTGCGTATGAAGGGCGAGACCATTCCGGAGATCACGGGTTCGGTGCGTGCCATGCGTGCCAATGCTGTGAAGGTCCAGCTCGCGCAAACGGACGAACCTGTCTACGACATTGTGGGCACGGGCGGGGACGGAGCCCATACCTTCAACATTTCCACGGCCGCCTCATTCATCGTCGCGGGCGCGGGGCGCAAAGTTGCCAAACATGGAAACCGTGCCGCGTCGTCGCAATGTGGTTCCGCGGATGTGCTGTCTGCCCTCGGCGTCAATCTCGATCTCACGCCCGAGCAGGTTGCCCAGGCCATCGAACAGATCGGCATCGGTTTTATGTTTGCGCCCAAGTTCCATCCCGCCATGAAGCATGCGATCGGCCCGCGCAAGGAAATCGGTCAGCGCACCATCTTCAATGTCCTCGGACCGCTCACGAACCCGGCGGGCGCGCACATCCAGCTGACAGGCGTTTATGCCGCTTCGCTCACCGAGCCGCTGGCCAACGTCCTCAAGGAACTCGGTTCACGCGCGGCCCTGGTCATTCACGGGGCGGGCGGCACCGACGAGCTCAACACCTGCGGCGTCAACCGCGTCAGCCACCTCAGGGATGGCGCGGTGCGCACCTACGACCTCGATCCGGCGGAATTCGGCTTCGCCCCTGCCACCATCCAGGATCTGCGCGGCGGCAACCCCGACGAGTCCGCGGTAATGATGCGAGATCTGCTCAGCGGCAAACTCAACGGCGCGCGGCGCGAGTCTGTTCTGCTGAATGCTGCCGCAGCTCTTGCTGCCGAGACGGGTGACTTCAAGTCCGCGCTCACGGAAGCGGTCGCTTCGCTCGACAGCGGCCGGGCCCTCGCCAGACTCAATGCCCTGGTCGAATTTTCGCAGGCCTTTCAGACGATCCAATGAGCATCCTGGCTGAGATCATTGCTCACAAGCAGACGGAGATCGCGGCGCTAAACGTTCCAGTCTTGAGACGCGTTGCGGAATCTTCTCCTGATCCCAAAGATTTTCTTGCTGCTCTTACGGGAGAAAAGAGGAAAGAGGATAGAGGCTGGGTGAAGCTGATCGCCGAACTCAAGCGCGCTTCTCCCTCCAGGGGCATCCTTGCTCCGCACCTCGACCTCTTCCAGGTTGCTGAAATCTATGCTCAAAACGGCGCGTCGGCTATTTCTGTTTTGACGGATGAAAAGTTCTTCATGGGCAAGCTCGAAATATTGCGTGAATTGCGTTTCACCCGCCAATTGGAATTGCCCTTGCTGCGGAAAGACTTCATTATCGATGAAGTCCAACTCTACGAATCGAGAGTGAACGGTGCTGATGCCATTCTTCTGATCGCCGCGGCGCTGACCGATGACAGGCACTTCGCTGATTTACATGCCCTCGCCCTCGAACTGGGCCTGACCCCGCTCGTGGAAGTTCACAACGAAGCCGAAGCGGAACGTGTCTTGAAGCTGAAAGATATCCGCCTGATTGGGATCAATAACCGCAACCTGGCGACATTTGAAGTATCACTGGAAACGACAGAACGGATCCGGCCGATGATCCCCGACGACATCACTGTAGTTGCCGAATCGGGCATCTTTACTGCCAGTGATGTGCAACGGCTGTCAAAGGCAAATGTAGACGCGATTCTTGTTGGTGAAGCATTGGTGACATCTGAAAACATTCCTGCAAAGGTAAGAGAACTTGCGGGAATCGGAAGCCGTAACGCGACATTCATGTCGCCTGACCACGCAAAGGCGACATGAATGTCGCAGTACAGAAACATTATGACCAAAATAAAAATCTGTGGAATCAAAACCGTCAATGACGCCCTGGCCGCCATGGATGCCGGCGCGGACATGCTGGGCTTCAACTTCTATCCAAGAAGCCCGCGGCACATTGACGTTGGGGCATGCCGCGACATCATGTCCGTGATGCGGAAATACGGACAGATTACGTATGTGGGCGTATTCGTCAACGCCGCGCCGGAAGAAATCCGCGCGACGATGGAGACGTGTGCATTGACGCTCGCCCAGTTGCACGGAGACGAAACATCAGAAATGTTGAAGGCTTTGTCTGGAAAAGCGTTCAAAGCTTTCCGATGTGTCCCTCAAACTATCAATGGCTTTGCAGGAGAGTGTGCTCCTGCCCTGCTGGTCGATGCCTCCGTCAGGGGTGCGTATGGCGGAACAGGCGTCACTGCAGATTGGACGGGTGCAGCCGAGCTGGCAAAGAGTTATCCAATCCTGTTGGCGGGCGGCTTGACCTCAGAGAACGTCGCGGAGGCGGTGCGGCGAGTCAAGCCCTGGGGCGTGGACGTGGCCTCCGGCGTGGAATCGGTTCCGGGGGTGAAGGACCCGGTCAGGATGAGGGCGTTCGTAAAAGCAGTTAGGAGTGCGATGACTTATCATCATCGCCGTGCAAAGTCAGGAGACTTTGCAGTCCAGGAAATGAAGCCATGACTACTTTACTTCCTCACAAGTTCGGTCCCTACGGCGGACAGTTCGTGCCCGAAACCCTCATGCCCGCTCTGATCGAGCTGGAGCAGGCCTTTGTCTCTGCCAGGCAGGATCCGGAATTCAGGCGCGAGTTCGATCAATTGATGGCGTCGTACGTGGGGCGCCCCACACCGCTGACGTATGCGAAACGATTATCGGAGAAGTTGGGCGGCGCGCAGATCTATCTGAAGCGCGAAGATCTGGCGCACACGGGCGCCCACAAGATCAACAATGCGCTGGGACAGGCACTGCTTGTCAAGCGTATGGGCAAGCGGCGCATCGTGGCCGAGACGGGCGCGGGGCAGCACGGAGTCGCTTCGGCAACAGTCGCCGCGCTGCTGGGGCTGGAATGCGTCGTCTACATGGGTGTGGTGGATATCGCTCGGCAGGAACCGAATGTCTTTCGCATGAAGCTGCTTGGCGCGGAAGTCCGGCCGGTCGCCTCGGGTACGCAAACCCTGAAGGACGCGATCAACGAGGCGATCCGCGACTGGGTGACGAACGTGCGCGACACACATTATCTGCTGGGTTCGGCCCTGGGACCGCATCCCTACCCGATGATGGTGCGCGAGTTCCAGTCGGTGATCGGGCGGGAGGCGCGCCAGCAGATGCTCGCCGAAGTGGGGCGTCTGCCCGACATGGTCATCGCCTGCGTGGGCGGCGGCTCGAATGCCATCGGCGTGTTCAGCGGGTTTATGGACGATGAACGGGTCGAGCTGATCGGCGTCGAGGCGGGCGGAAGTGGGATCGCTTCGGGCAAACACGCGGCCCGCTTCGGCGATCCGTCGAAGGGGCGGGTCGGCGTGATCCATGGCACGCGCACGTACGTCCTGCAGGATGAGGATGGGCAGATCGCAGAGACTCATTCCGTCTCGGCCGGCCTGGATTACGCCGCCGTCGGTCCGGAACATGCCCTGCTGAGGGACAACGAGCGCGCGTTCTACACCTCCGCGACGGACGAGGAAGCTTTGGGTGCTTTTCAAACCCTGTGCCATACTGAGGGCATCATCCCTGCCCTGGAGTCTTCGCATGCGGTGGCAGAGGTCATCAAGCGCGCGCCGCAGATGAGGAAGGATCAAATGATCCTGGTCAATCTTTCGGGAAGAGGGGATAAGGATTTGAATACGGTGATAAAAGAGATGGGAAATGATTGGTAGGGGCGAGGTCATCTCGTCCTGGGCAGGAGGACCCTGCTCCTACATAGAGGAGTTATGAACCGCATCGAAAACGCCTTCAAAAACAAACCGATCTTCATGCCCTATTTTCCGCTGGGTTATCCCGATCTGGGGACATCTATCGACGTGATCGAAGCCCTGGCCAAAGGCGGCGCGGACCTGATCGAGGTGGGCTTGTCCTTCTCTGACCCTCTCGCCGATGGACCGGTGATCCAAAAGGCAACCCAGGTGGCGCTGGAAAAAGGGATTACGGTCAGGAAGTGTCTCGAAGCCGTAAAGGAGTTGCGCGGGCGCGGGGTGGATGTTCCGTTGATCCTGATGGGCTATTACAACCCTATGCTGGCATATGGATTGGAGAAATTCCTATGCGATGCAGCGGAGGCAGGTGTGGATGGATTCATCATTCCTGATCTGCCGATGGAGGAGGCGGATGAATTCCGTGTCGCGCTGAATGGAGCGCAGTCAAATGGACTGGCCCGCCCTTCGTCTGCGCCGCTACGCGGTTCCGCTCAGGACGAGGGGTTGCCGTTGATCCAAATGCTTGCGCCGACCACGCCCAATGACCGCATGGAAATGATCGCCAGGCATGCGAAGGGATTTATCTATCTTGTTTCGGTCACAGGGGTGACGGGCGAACGAAAATCTATCCCGGAAGGATTGGACGAACTGATCGTCCGGGTGCGTGAGCACACCTCCGTGCCTGTGTGCGTGGGATTCGGGATCAGCACGCCGGAACAGGCCGGCCAGGTCGGGGCCCTGGCGGACGGGGTCATAGTTGGTTCGGCGTGCGTGAAGACAATCGGGGGGAGTGAAAAGCCGGTCGAGGCGGCCAGGGAATTTGCGAAAAGCTTTGCAGAGGCACTGCGGTCAATTCGCCGGTAGATTATCTGTCTTCCTGGCAATCTCTATTGTACTCCCGGGCTCGAAATTGCCGGTGAACCATCCCAGCGATCGTTCCCGGTCTGCGCCGCCCGCGCCGGTCAAAAGCAGCTGCCCGCAGATCACAGCCAAATCTTCGATAACTCGTTCGTAACGATAGTATGCCAGCGCGGTCAGGTCGATCTCCGTTTTGCCATAGCCCGCGTAAAAGATGGTTTCTTCCCGTTCGCTTTTCCAGACCCCATCGATCCCGCCGCCGATGAACATCAGGTCGCGCTCCTTCGGCGCAAGGATGGGATTGTCCCAATCCACGATGTAAAGCTCGTCATTGTCGCTGATCAGGATGTTGCCGCCGTGAATGTCGGTGTGACAAAGGACAAACTCCCCGGCGCCGGATGGAAGCTCTGCAGCAAGCCGTTGGGCACGCTCCACGAGTTGGCCGATCTCGTCCCGCCTGGATTTCATAAACTCAGCCAGCCGCGCAGCAGTCGGTTCATCAAAAGTGTCGTTTTCAACCTGCCTCTGAAACGTTTTCAGGCGTTCGCGCCATTGCGCAGAAAACGTTTCCTGCGGAAGGCGGCTCTTGAGTTGTGGGGGTAACGGAACACTATGAATCCCTTTGAGCGCCGCGCCCAGACTCCGCCTGTGATGGTCGGATAATTTCCTGTCGAAGCCATCTTTTCCGTCGATGAAAGGGTAAAGGATGATTTTGTATTCGCCCAAGTCCGCATAGGTTTGTTGCGATCTGGTTTCAACCGGAACTAGGATGGCCTGAACCCCCTGCTTCTTGAGAAAGATGGGAACCTGCACAATGTTTTCATCAAAGTTTTTGCGGAGTTTCAGGAAGTATGCTGTTCCCGCCTCCGTGAAAACGCGATAGACCGCTGTGTTCTCGTCCGCGCCGAGAGGCAGGAAGCTCAATTCGGCGACGCGCAGAGTATATTCTGCTTCCAAACGTGAAATGATAAGTTTGTCTGAGATATCGGGTTTTTCAAGCATAAAAAAGAAACTATTTTCCTTTGTGCCCCTTGGTGTCCTTCGTGGTGAACCGTCTTACATCCTCGCCTTGATCGCCAGCCCTGCCACCACGCTCGTAAATGCGTTCGATTTCTTGACCTTCTTTGCACCAAAAATTCTTGCCAGCATTTCTGCAAACAATGGAATGTTCGATGAGCCGCCTGTTTTGACGATCGCATCGATTTCCCCGGGCTCGAGTCCCGACCTGGCAATCGTATCCAGCAGGACTTTTTCCACGTCGACCAGATAGGGCTGAATGTCGGTTTCGAACTGGTGGCGGGTGTAAAGCTCCCAGAGAGCAATGTCTTTATCTTCGAGGCTGATGATCGTCGCGCCGTCGCTCGAGAGGGCGATCTTGCCTGCTTCCACGCGGTTGTAAAACGTGAAGGCCAGATCGTTGTAGATCAACCCGCGCAAAGCCTTGACCTGAATGGGCGCGATCCCGGCCTGAATGGCCTTGTCCAGGACGTTTTTGTTGATGGGCGTGCCCAGGTAGGGGAGTGCCATCCAATCAGGTACGGCCTGGATCATTTCCATGATCTCGGGGTGGAGCTTGACACGTCCCAGCCCGAAGTGAGCCAGCATGCGCTTCTCGATGATCGTGCGGTCGAAGTCGCTGCCGGCGATGTCCACGCCGCCGCTGGCATAGACTTCCCGCTTGTGCGGGTCGCCCAGCCGCATCACGGCGATGTCGAGCGTGCCGCCGCCGAAGTCGAAGATGACGACGTTCTGTGGTTGGCTGATGGATTGTTCGTAATCCAGCGCCGCGGCCACCGGCTCGAATTCGAAGTCCACTTCGCGGAAGCCGGCTTCGTGCGCGGCCTGGCGCAAAGTCTCCTGCGCTTTACGATCCTGTTCGGGTGACTCCGAAAACTTTACCGGCCGCCCCAGCGTCACTGCCTGGATCGGTTCCCCGAGAATATCTTCGGCGCGCTGTTTTAGCAGGCTCAGATAGGTCCTGGCGAGATCGCCCACTGTGAAATAACGTTCGAAGATCTGGGTGCCCGCATATCTCTCCTTGCGCAGGGCCGTCTTGAGATACTGCAGCAGACGCCCCGGCTGGAGCTCGTCCACGTAGACGAAGACATCCCGGACGTAGTGCATGTCCGCGCCATAGACGTCGATCTCGCCGGTCCACTGTTTCACAAAACGCCGCTGGCGGTTGACGTTGTCGCGGTAATAATTTTCCACCGCCTCCTGCCCGATGGAAGCGCGGTAATCGCGCGTGATGTACAGCACGGTCTTGATGACTTCCGGCAGGACGTTCCTCGGATCGACGGGCAGCAGGGTGACGTGCTGGCCGTCGTACACGGCCACGCCGGAGTTGGACGTGCCGAAGTCGATGCCGACTTTGACGCTCATGAGTTTGCCTCAGCCGGGAGAACGCCGATGGACAGGATCAAGCCGCCGGCTGCGATCGAACCGGCCCCGGTCAAAGC
>JBAVVF010000255.1:0-6591 GCA_049697155.1 Anaerolineales bacterium | reverse complement strand
GCTTGCCCCCGAATTTCTTGCGGATTCGTGCATGGCGAGCGTAAGCTCCTGATCCAATCTCGCTTGTACGGGACCATATTCGGGTGATTTGTCCTCCCGAATCGCGTTGACAAGGCTCATGAGGCAGTCAGCCACCGCGATCATTTCATCGTCCATGTAATAGGCCCGGAAGGGGTTGCGCCAGACAATTTCCGGAGAGGTCAGTGCGACCAGTTCGGTAAGCGTTTCCATGCCGCCCACATTATGAAAAAAACGCTTGATCTCGATTGGCTGTGGATCTTTTCCGTTCGGAGTTAGGGTCGTCAGGCGGTCGTCACGGGCCATGCCGCCTTCGGCAAAGAATCCCGTCGAGCGCTGCCAGCGCAAGGCCGAGTCGTAGGCGAGGCTGGACCAGTTGAAATATCCCAGGGCACCATTGGCAAAGTGCAGGGTCGCGTGCTGCCACTCTTCATTTCGTTCTCCAGTTGTCTGTGAGATCCAGGAATAGTGGGGGGCGACTGAAAACATGGCACTCACCGCATTGACAGAGATCACCGGTTCGTCGAAACCAACGTAGCTGCGGATCAAGCTCATGCCATGATAGCCATGCCCCATGAAATCGTTGCAGGCGACCAGAATTCGGCCAAACATGCCTGCTTCAATTAGTTTGCGTTTTAGCCGCTCGATCGGACGCCGGTAATATTGTTCCGCCACCTCCACTTTGAGATTACGGGCATCCGCTTCCCGGATGATTGCGTCTGCGTCGCTCAAACTGCTGGCGATCGGCGTTTCGAGCAGGGCATGCAGCCCAAGTTCGACGACCTGCCGTCCGACTTCGCCGTTGGCAGCGTTTGCTACTGAAACAATGACCGCCTCCGGCTTCAGAGCGCGCCGTAGACGGTCAAGATCGGTAAACCAGGGAACATGATATTTTTCGCCAAGCGCGCGGGCCTTACCTTCTGACCTCCCCCAGACCCCGACAAACTCCACATCTTCCTTCAAAATGTTCAGTAAGGGGGCATACAGGTAATCACTGCGTTTCCCTGTCCCAACGATCGCAAAGCGGATCCGGCGATTCATGAAATTGCTCCCATCGTTATGAGTGTATGGACTTTTAATCGGAGCGGGCAAGGATCAGCACATCAAAAGGTCCTATTTGCACGTCTCCTTCACATGGCGTTTTGTTTAGCAAATTGATATAAGGTCTCTCAAGATGAATAGTCTGTGCTTTGTCGTTATGATTCAAGAGGAAATGCAGTGATTTGTCTCCCTGCATGCGATGGGTGACCTCCACGCCCGGAGGAGTCGCAAAAGTATCCTGCAAACCATCTGTATTCAACAGCCATCGGGCAAGCGGATCATATAGATGTTCGTCCCCGACGGCACCGATGTACATTGCGCGGCCCGCGCCAAATTGATTAAGTGTAATTGCCGGTTTGCCCGCATAGTAATCCTGGGTGTAGCGCGCAACCACTGTCGCGCCGGTCGGTTTGAGAATATCGCAGAGCACTCCCACGGTTGGGCAATCTGCATTTGCCAGTTCAGGTATGGTGAACTCAAGGCTGTTCTGCATATGGCCGCCCAGGGAGTCGTAATCTTCCACCTCCACACCACAGACCTCTGCCAGCAGACCCGGCAACCTCTGATTGACCACAGTATTTGATTCGTCTTTCACACCTGTGCGCTGGGTAACAACTAATGTGCCGCCTGCCTGAACGAAATGCTTCAGATTCTCAGCGGTGGCATCTGTGACAAGATGCAGCGCCGGCGCGATGATGAGCTTATAAGAGGATAAATCCGCAGTTGAGTTAACAATATCAATAGAGATATGATTTTGATAAAAGGCGCGGTAGATCCTCTGGAAGTGTTCCGGATAACTGAAGTGAGGGTTATTCGGCTGGATCTGAAAGGCAAAGCGCGAGTCGTAGGAGAGCATCATCGCAACCGGGGATACAACCTGCGAGCTAAGAATCTGGTCCCCGATCTCCTTGATTTCAGCGCCCATGCATTTGATTTCATCATACCGGCGGCCCGGCAAGGCGTCATGATCCAGCAAACCATGCCAATATTGCTCTGTGCCAAAGCGGGCTGTGCGCCAGCGGAAGAAGATGATTGCGTCTGCACCATGCGCAATCGATTGATAAGCCCACAGCCTCAACTCACCGGGACGTGGGTTGACGCTGATTATTTCCCAGCCGCCCGGTCCGGCTTGCTGTTCCATTACCCAGATATTCTTCGACTTAAGTCCACGCATGGTATCGATGCTGAGGGCGGGCCAACTCGGCTCGACGCCTTTTTCGATGCTCCATTGCGTGCGCGGATAGTTATCCCAGGAAACAAAGTCGAGATTGCGCGCCAGGTCGAAGTAATTCAGGCGGTCATAGCCAAAACCCATCAAATTGTGTGTGATGAAATGACCCGGACACTGGGCGCGCAAGATATCAATTTGCAATTGTTGATAGGCCACATAAGAATCCGAACAGAAACGGTAAAAGTCCAGGGCGAGCCCGGGATTAGGTGAACCACCCGTTGTGAGGGGCAGGGGAATTTCACTCCAATCATTGTAGGTATGGCTCCAAAAGATGGTTCCCCATTTCTGATTGAGCTCATCGAGCGCTTCGTATCGGCTGCGCAGCCAACTCTGGAACTTCTGCGCGCAGGTAGGGCAATAACAGCGGTCGCCGAATTCATTGTCGATTTGCCAGCCAATGACTGCAGGATGAGCCGCATAATGCTCAGCCATTTTGGATACAATGCGCTGCGTGTGTTCATGGTAGAGCGAATTATTGGGACAGTATTCGCGGCGATTGCCAAACGTCACATGCAGACCATCCTCGCGCACGCGAAAGAGTTGGGGAGATTTGCTCATCAGCCAGGGAGGGGGCGAAGCCGTCGGAGTTCCCAAAACGACCCGGATTCTCTGTGAATGAAGAATCTCGATGGCACGGTCCAGCCAGTCGAAATCAAATTGGCCCTCGACCGGTTCCAGCCTGGACCAGGCGAATTCCGCCAGACGGACAACGTTGAAGTTTGCATCAGCCATCAGCCGGGCATCGATCGGCCAGCGCTCCTCGGGCCAATGTTCGGGATAATAATCAACACCGAAGTAAAACATGTAGTTTTCTCCTAAAACGACGTGCAGAGATTGCCGCGCCAAAATGCAGGCGCGCGGATCGAGAGTTTGGTAATGGTCATCGTTTTGGGTGCCATTAGCGCTTGAGCAAGAATCGTTGACTAGCCTTTGATGGCACCCGCCGTAATCCCTTCCACAAAGCGGCGCTGGAAAATCAGGAAGATAATCAATAGCGGGATCAGGCTGATCACGGAAGTCGCCATTTGTACGTCATATACGGTGCGACCTACCGGGCCAATGAGGGAGCGAATAATCAGGGGCAGGGTGAAATGCTCAGGTGACTTCAGGTAAATCAAGGGTCCAACAAAGTCATTCCATGAGCCCATGAAGAAGATCAGACCCAGGCTGGTCAGGCCGGGAGCAATGATCGGCAGGATAATGCGCCAAAAGATTGTGAATTCTCCGGCTCCATCAATGCGCGCAGCATCCATCAGCTCATTTGAAACCGACATTGTATATTGGCGCATGAAGAAGATGCCAAATGCGTTTGCCGCACCAGGGATGATCAATGGCCAGAAGGTGTCAATCCACTTCAAGTCGCGCATGATAATATAAACTGGCACCAGGGTCACTGCACTGGGTATCACCATTGTTCCAAGCAGGAAAGCAAATAACGCTGCCTGCCCCGGAAACTTGAATTTTGCAAAGCCATAACCACCCAGGGCACAGAAGAATAACCGCAACATTGTGGCACTGAATGCAATGACGAAAGTATTCTTTATAATACCGATGATATTGTATTGCTCTTGTAAATAAACATAGGCATTCAGAGTTGAATTGGGAGAGATAATGATCGGTGGAATGGCAAAGATCTCATCAGCAGGCTTCAATGATGTACTGACCATCCATATAAATGGCAGCATCATAAACGCGGATACCCCAATCAGCAGGGCGTACATCAGGGCATCTGTTAGCCAGAGGGAAAGTCGCCGAGCGAGCATGTCGGCCTCCTAATCTGCCTGCTGTCCGAAATAACGGAATTGAAGCAGGGTTAGAGCAAAGAGAATAATGAAATATAAGTAAGCCATAGCCGAGGCATACCCAAGGCGGAAGTTGCCGAAGGCCTGGTTGAAGATCACAATCACCGGGGTGATCGTTGCATTAATCGGCCCGCCGCCGGTCAGGTTATAGATTTCGCTGAAGAGATTAAAACTTCCCATCGTGGAAAGCACGACGGAAAAAAGGATCACAGGGCGCATGAGCGGAATTGTGACATAGAAGAATGCCTGTGATGAGCTGGCACCATCGATCAAAGCAGCCTCTGTTAATTCACTGGGAATGGTCTGCAAGCCCGCCAGCATGATGACCATGTTGTAGCCAAGCCAGGCCCAGATCACCAGCAGGCAAAGAGAGATGCGTCCACCCCAGATACTTTCCAGCCAGGGCACAGGGGCAATATTGAATATTCCTAGCATTAGGTTAACCAAACCATATTTTTGATTCAACATCAATCGAAACGTGAACCCAGCCGCGACGATATTCATAATATAGGGTATGAAGAGCATTGTCCGGAAGAATCGAAAACCCCGCACGCGCTTGGAATTCAGGATGACTGCCAGAACCAATGCCAGCAACGTCATAATTGGCACATACAGGAAAAACAAAATAATGCCATTCGTCATGGACTGCCAGAATACTTTGTCCTTCAGCAATAATTCAAAATTTTTCAGTCCAACAAACTTGATCGGCCCAAGCCCTTTCCACTCTGTTAAACTTAAGTACAACGAGAAGAGAATAGGGTAAACACCAAAAATCAGGAAGAGGATGTAAAACGGAGAAATAAAGAGGTACGGCCAGCGCGCCTTGGAGATCTCTGCCCACTTCTGGCGGAGCTTTGCTGACAGGGGTAAATGGGGGTCCTTCAATACAGTTGTTTCAGCCATAATGGGCCTCTTGAGAAAGTTTTATGCTCAGCCAATGAAGTGGGGAGACGAAGTCCCCCCACTTCATAAGGTGCAAAAAACAACTACCTGCAAAGTCTATGGCATACCAGTCTGTGCCCGAATTGCATCAGCAGCTTCTTTCAGCGCATCCGCAACCGGGGTTTGGCCCGTGGCAACTTTCTGAATAGCCGTGGCAACAAAGCCATTCATCTCGGGATAGTACGGACCGTAAACATAGGCTATCGGTACGATCTTCACAACATCGACGTACGTTGGACGAACAGCCTGGTCAGCAAAGAATGGGTCCGGTTCGCTGAAGACAGGATCTGTATAAGCCTCTTCCAGTGAAGGCAGGAAATCTGAGGCCTTGAACATGGCTACCTGGCTGTCAACCCGTCCAAACAGGAATTCCGTGAGTGCCCAGGCCGCTTCCTTGTTCTGGCTTTGGTCGGGGATGACAAATGCTGAACCGCCGTCGTTCGCGGCGCGGACCTGACCGTCGGCCATGGCCGGCATCAACGCGACACCCCACTTGCCTTCGGTTCCCGGAGCAATCCAGCCTTTCAGGAAAGCTCCCATCCAGGCAGCTTCCACAAGCGTTGCGATGGGTTTGGCGTCAGTTTCGGCTGCCAGTTCAGCATACCAGCCGTCGGTCCATTCCAGTTGATCGGAGGTGAGGTTGGCATCCCAGAACTTTTTCAAGGTTTCCAGCGTGGCAATGTTCTCGGGGCTGTCCACGGTAACCTGGCCCTCGGCATTGTAGTAACCAAGCCCCTGCTGCCAGAGCATCATCTCATACAAACGGCCGTAGTTATTGGCTTTGTTATTCGAGAAACATGCTGAGCCTGTTTTCTCCATGATTGTCTGGCAAACGTTGAAGTAACCATCCCAGGTGGCTACGGCTTCGCTCACACCCTCTGGATCAGAGGGCAAGCCGGCCGCCTCGAAGACATCCCGGCGATAATAAAATACAACGGGACCGCTATCCCAGGGCATGGCATAGTAACGGTCATCGAGCTTGGCATCGGCCCACTTGTAGGCATTCATTTTGTCGAGGTAAGGTGTAACCCATTCCGTCATGTCGGTGAGGCCACCCAGGGCAACGATTTGAGCCAGGTGACTGTTTTCAACAAGGGATATATCAGGCGCGCCCGTTCCGGCCTGGAGGGCAAGCGGAAGCTTTTGGTAAACATCGGTAGGTGCATACTCTACAATCTCGACCTCGACATCCGGATATTCCTTTTTGAACTCATCGAGAACGCCGCTATTGGTAAGGGCATCATGCGCGGCTTTCCACATCCAGAGCGTGACCTTGCCGGATGGTTTGGCTGCCTCGACAGGCTCCTCGGTTACAGATGGAGCTTCACTCGCCACAGGTGTGGCTTCGGGCGCGTCGGTTGCGGGTGGCTCTACGGCAGGTGTGGCTGTCGGTGCACAAGCGGAAAGCACCACTGAAATCAAGAGAATGATCCCCATGAAATTGAGCATCTTTTTGCCTAGCATTTTCTTTCTCCTCATTGAATTTGAAAGGATCGAAGCGTCTTGCAACTTTGAAGCAAATAGAAAGATGAATATTTTCTATTCACCTCCTTGTCC
>JBAVVF010000254.1:0-5533 GCA_049697155.1 Anaerolineales bacterium | reverse complement strand
ATCTGCTTGAGAGCTTCTACCGCTTCGTCTTTGCCGATCGGGCCGCCATATACCTGTCCGTTCACAGCATCCGTGGCGGAAGCGGCCGTCGCGCCGAAATCCTTCTTCACGATCACATACCTGTTTGCAAGACGCACTGCTCGCTCGAGGAGCCGTGAATGCAGGTAGAACACGTCGCCCGGATAGGCTTCCCGTCCGGGCGGGCGACGCAGGAGCAAAGAGACCTGGCGATAGGCCCAGGCGTGTTTGGAAAGATCATCGTAAATGATGAGCGCATCGCGACCCGTTTCCAGGAACTCTTCACCAATGGCGCAGCCGGAATAAGGCGCGATATATTGCAATGCTGCCGATTCATCCGCGGCAGCAACCACGATAATCGTATGATCCATGGCGCCGTTCTTCTCAAGAATACCCACCGTACGAGCGACGGCGGCTTTTTTCTGACCGATCGCGACGTAGATACAAATAAGATCCTGGCCCTTTTGATTGATGATCGTATCGATCGCAATGGCCGTCTTGCCCGTCTGGCGGTCGCCGATGATCAGCTCGCGCTGGCCGCGTCCGACCGGGATCATGGCATCGATCGATTTGATACCCGTCTGGACCGGGGTGTCCACATCCTGGCGCTGGACCACACCTGGGGCAATACGCTCGATGGGTCGAAAGCCGGTCGTGGCGATGGGACCTTTCCCGTCGATGGGTTCGCCGAGGGCGTTGACCACGCGTCCGATCATCGCGTCGCCCACCGGCACGGAGGCGATGCGCCCGGTGCCGCGCACAGACATACCCTCAATGATTCCCCCGTAATCACCCATGATGATCACGCCGACACTATCTTTTTCAAGGTTGAAAGCCGTCCCCATAACCCCATTGGCAAACCGGACAAGCTCCTGGGCTTTTACATTGGCCAGGCCATGTACACGTGCAATGCCATCCCCGGCCTCTGTGACCGTCCCAATATCGCTAACATTAAGTTCAGGCTCAAATCCGTCGATCTGCTTTTGCAAATCTTCAGTAATCTGCTTGATCAGGTCTGTCATCATTCCTCCGGTCGAAGATTCGTATTACGTACAACAGCCCGGATAAGGTCTTTATCCGGGCAGACATGTTACTATAGCTCGACTCCCTTCGATTGGTGACGCTAGGGAGTAGCTAAAAGAATGGGCTGCCCCAGACTTTTGCCACAGAGATCACAGAGTTCTCTGAGAAAAAACTCTCAAAAATCTCCCCTGGCACCGCCCGCCAGGGCAGGTGTGTGGGCTCTGTGGCTAGCCCACCAGATTATCCACTCTATGACGCTAAAACGTCACACTTTTCTTCGTGAGGAGCCGCACAATCGGACCAATGATACCTGAAAGAACCTTCATTGTCTAGTTAGAAATATTTTAACACTGCAAACCTTGTCAGCAGCCCAGCTTGGACTATACTAGCCACGAAAATTTACTTGCCTAAGGAGCAAAATGCTTTCTCACGGAGAAGACAAGCCCCCCAGTCGTCGCCTGAAAAGGTACTGGAAAGTTGCCGTCCTTGCCAACATCAAGGACGAAGCCATGCCCAAACCCGAGGGTGTTCCCCCGGATGCTTTTGCTGATTTCGACCACATCGAGACCATCCATTCGATTCGAGCCGCGCTGGAGACGGACGGCCACCAAACGGCCTTTATCCAGGCAAATGCCGATCTGCCCTACGCGCTGCGCAATGAAAAGCCGGATATCTGCTTCAACATTGCCGAAGGGCTGGGTGGCGATTCCCGCTAGGCCCAGGTCCCGGCCCTGCTGGAAATGCTGCAGATTCCCTATACCGGCTCGCGCGTCCTGACGAACGCCATTTCCCTCGACAAAACCCTGACCAAGCGCATCTGGCGCGACCGGCGACTGCCTGTGGCCCCCTTCCAGGAATTCAACACCGGGGAGGAACCTCTGCGTACCGACCTGGAGTTCCCGCTCTTCGTCAAGCCGGCCCGCGAAGGGACCGGCATGGGCGTGGACATGAAAGCGATCGTCAAGAGCGAAAAGGAGCTGCGCGAACGGGCCCTGTACATCATCAACACATACCAGCAGCCGGCCCTCGTGGAAACCTTCCTGCCCGGGCGTGAATTTACGGTGGGCATGCTGGGACGTTCAGATGCGAAGTTATACTCCCGCCACCCGGAATGGTATGAAAAAGACGGCTTCCACCGCTTTCCCGTTCTGGAACTGGATATGACTCGCTCCATTACCCCCATGGTGTACAGTCAGGCCGCCAAATCCAAGGATGTGGGCGAGGAAGGGGCACCGGGGTATGTCTGCCCGGCGAACATCGAGCCGGATCTCGAGAAGAAGCTGAAGCATCTTGCTCAACGCGCTCATTTTCTCCTGGGTGCATTGGATGTCTCCCGCACGGATGTGCGTCTCGACAAGGATGGCAATCCGCGCGTGATGGAGATCAACACACTGCCCGGCTTAACACCCAACTACAGCGATCTTTGCCTGCAAAGCGCCGCAGAGGGCATTCGCTACGAGGACCTGATCCTGGAAATACTTTATCTGGGCGCGTCACGCTGGGGCATGGTCGAACCACGCGAGATGAGGATCGAAAACAATCGGAAAAGCAGATAACACCTACACTATCCGTCATTGCGAGCCGCTTTGCGGCGAAGCAATCTCCCAAGAAATTCATGGTTTATAAATTGTAAATGGGATTGCTTCGTCGTAGCGCCTTTGGCGCCACTCCTCGCAACACCGCACCTGCGGTATGGTGCAGGTGTGACGGATGATGTTTTGGATTTTAGGTATTCTTAGTTATCCTGAAGTCACGACCTTGATATTAAACCTTTGCGAGGAGATCGCGTTTCTTAAATTGTGCCAGAGCAGAACGTACATTTCAACTCCGCGCGATGTTTCGATGCCGCCCAAATCGATGATCTCCCGCCAGCCGAACCAGTCGCGCAGGATGCGGACAACGGTGGCCTTGGCTTCGATATCGTCCCCGCTGACGAAGACGTGCGTCCGCTCGAGCAGCTTGGACGGATCCACCATCACATTGGCATTGACTGTGTTGAGCGTCTTCACCACTTTCGTCTCGGGAAATGCCCGCTGAATCTGCTCTCCCAAAGAATCGTCATTACATATGGTCAGCGTCCACATATCCGTGGAACGGTCCAGCGGATTGGCTGTGTCAATTAAGATCTTGCCTTTGAGATTCTCCGCTCCCGCCTGCCGGAGGGCCTCCAGCGAGGCAGGCCCCAGGGTGCAATTAAAAATGATCTCACCGAATGCGGCCGCGTTCATAAACGTCCCGTACAAGGCATGTTGCTGGCCTTCTTCTTTGGCCCAGGCCACAGCCGCCGGATTGGCTTCGTCGCGCGAGCCCATCATCACTTCATGTCCAAGCTCCAGCAATTTGGAGGCAATGGTTTGCCCGGTCACTCCCGATCCCAATACACCGATCTGCATATGAACTCCTTACTGAAAGGATGAAGGATGAATTGTGAAGGATGAAGAGTGACAAGGTTGTGTCGTTTTCCTTTCAGCCTTCATCCTTCTGCCTTCATCCTTGTTGATTAGCCATCTTTGTCTTCAGCCACTTCAAACGGAAGGTCTCTTCACGCTCCCGTTCTTCGAGTGAGCTGACGATAAACGTAACCGTCTCCTCATACGCCGGGATGAAGATGTGCTGCAGCGCATTGACGCGGCGCTGGGTCTTGCGCAACTCACCGGCCAGACGCCAGACCGTCGTGACCAGCATCGACAGCTGCGGCGTCCTGATCAGCACCTCCCGGAAGGCCGCGCTGGCTTCGTCGAGCGAAGCGTTCGTCCCGCTCAAGCTGTACAGCATCTTTTCCGGCTCGCCGCGCGCCTCGATGACAGGAATGGCAACGCCCATGATACCGCGCAATTTCAGATGTACGTCCACGGTTTTGTTGGCAGCCAGGGCCGCCCACTCGACGTGGTCACTGCCGAGGGTCAGCTGAGCCTTCTCGAGGGCGCGGTAGGCCGTCTCCAGAATCTTCCAGACTTCCTTCTGGAGCACGTCCGCCTCATGCGCCACGCGGACCAGCTCCGTGGTCAGCACCTCGCGCTTGCGGTCGAGGATCTCGTAACCTTCGCGCGCGAACTGCAGCTCCTTCTTGATGCGGATCAGGTTCGAGCGGGTGGGAGCGATGTTAAGAACTGCCATCTTCGCCCTTGTAGTATTTCTTGATCTCGTCCAGGCTGACGCGGGTCAGCTCTTCCTTTGGCAGCATCGAGAGCAGGCGCCAGCCGATATCCAGCGTCTGCTCGATCGTGCGGTTTTCCGTCAACGCCTGGTTGACGAACTCCCGCTCGAACGCCCGCCCGAACTGCAGATACTTCTGATCCACTTCGCCCAGCTCTTCCTCGCCGATCACGGATGCCAGGGCACGCACGTCCTGCATGTGAGCGTACGCTGCGTAGAGCTGCGCGCCCCAATGGGAATGATCCTCACGAGTGCGGCCCTTGCCGATACCATCCTTCATCAAACGCGAGAGGCTCGGCAGAACAGCGATCGGGGGGTAAATGCCCTTTTGATCGAGGTCACGCCCCAGGGTAATCTGACCCTCGGTAATGTATCCGGTCAGGTCCGGGACGGGATGGGTGATATCGTCGCTGGGCATGGTCAGGATGGGAATCTGGGTGATCGACCCCTCGCTGGTGCTGATGCGACCGGTGCGTTCGTACAGCGCGGCCAGGTCGCTATATAAGTAACCGGGATAGCCTTTGCGACTCGGCACTTCGCCGCGGATGTTCGAGATCTGGCGCAGCGCTTCGCAGTAGTTGGTCATATCCGTCAGGATGACCAGCACATGCATCTGGCACTCGTAGGCGAGATATTCCGCCAGCGTCAAGGCCGCGCGCGGCGTGACCAGACGCTCGACCGGGGGATCGTCGGCCAGGTTCAGGAACATGGCGACGCGTGTCAGGGCGCCGCTTTCCGTAAAGGAGCGCTGGAAGAAATCCGCCACGTCATGCTTCACGCCCATCGCGGCGAACACGACCGCGAACTGCTCGGATTGTGACGCCTGCTGACCGGCTTCCGCGCCCAGCGTCGCCTGACGCACGATCTGCGCCGCGAGCTGGTCATGCGGCAAGCCTGCGCCGGAGAAGATTGGCAGCTTCTGCCCGCGCAGGAGCGTGTTCAGTCCATCGATGGCTGAAATGCCGGTCTGGATGTAATCACGCGGATACACGCGGGCGGTCGGGTTGATCGGCGCGCCGTTCACATCCGCATATTTGTCGGTTAGAGGCTGGGGACCGCCATCCCGCGGATTGCCCAAGCCGCCAAAGACGCGCCCGAGCATTTCCTCCGCCACCGGGATACGCAAGGTATCCCCCAAAAATCGGACGCGCGTGCCGTCGATCGAGAGTCCCGTGGAACCGGCAAAGACCTGAACCACACACATTTTCTCGCCGACTTCCAGGACACGGCCGAGACGCATGTGCCCCTTGGCATCCCGGATCTCCACCACCTCATCATAGCTGACGTTTGCGGCCCCCTCCACAATCATGATCGGCCCGGTAACACTCCTGACACC
>JBAVVF010000253.1:0-4389 GCA_049697155.1 Anaerolineales bacterium | reverse complement strand
GCACCTGGGCACGCACGTCGACGCGCCGCATCACTTCCTCAACGACGGCCGCACAGTGGAGCAGCTTCCGCTCGAGGTGCTGACCGGGCCCTGTTACGTCGTGCAACTGCCGGACGGGGTCGAGGCGATCACGGCCGAGGTCCTGGAGCGGACGGAAATCACTGCGGAGATGAAGCGTGTCCTTTTCGGCACGCGCAACTCCCATCTGTGGGCCAGAGGCGAATCCGAATTTCAGACGGATTTCGTTGCCATCACGGAAGATGGGGCCGAGTGGCTGGTCGCGCATGGCATCCAGCTGGTCGGCGTGGACTATCTTTCCGTGGCGCCCTACGGGGACTCGGTGGCGACGCACACGGTCCTGCTCGAGGCGGGGGTGATCCTGGTCGAAGGGCTGAACCTTTCGAACGTCATGCGCGGCTTTTATGACCTTTACTGCCTGCCGCTCAAAATCGCCCGCGCCGACGGTGCACCGGCCCGCGCCATCCTTATTCAGTCATGATGTTAAAACGAATGTGAGCATCGGTCCGGGGGTATGATGTTCAAAACAACTTTGCTGCAAAGCGGAGAAAAGCACGATGAAACAGGATGACAGATATTTCGGAATGACGACAATGCAGATTGGGATTCTGGCCGGGCTGGGCGCGGCAGCCTGTCTCCTGTTCGCGATGCTCGGCTGGTTTGCCCTTCAAAGCGGCACCGGTTTCGCGCCCCTCGCTTCACAGCCGACGCCTGTACCGCAGTCCACCTCGACACCCTTTGTGCTGCCGACTCTCACTCCCACCGCCACACTGACTCCGGTCCCGTATGAGCTGCTGATCCCGGATGGCTGGCTGCAATTCAAGACAGCGCTTGTGGAACTATGGCTGCCCAAGGAGTTCAAGCCGGGAGATGCCAAACTGTTGCAGGATCTGACAACTGTCTCGCCGGAGATGTTTCTCACAGGAGTTACTTCCAAAACATCCTTGTACAATATTTTGGTCCTGGTTCTGTACGAGCCGCTCACTGCAAACACCCTCGATGACCATTTGGAAGCACAATTTGCGAATGCCCGGGCCCAGATTCATGTAGCCGAAAAGAAAAACATATCGGTCAATTCCATGGATGGGATCCGGGTTATCTATGAAATGCGGTCCAATAACATCGATATGACGGCTGTGGACTATGCTTTACTCGATGGTGGAACTGTCTGGAGTGTCATGTATATTGCCCAGATCAACGATTTCTACGAGATGCTGCCCACCTTCGAGAAGAGCGTGAAAACATTCAGGATTGTGCGCTGAGATTCAATCAAAATAAATATTCAAATCCGAACAATCGAAGCGGCTGCCGCAGTTGGGACAGGTCACTTTGCAGTTCTTTTCGTGCATCTCGTGACCGCAGCGGTCGCAAAGATAAGTGTGCTTCTTACCGGTTTCCTGATCGCTCCACCTGACAGGCTTCAGCAGTGAGTCGTCGAATTCGGAGATTTTTTCCGGTCCCAGCCTTTTTGCCTGCTCGATCACGGCTTCAGCATCCCTGCGCAGTTCCTCAACGTAAATCCCTCTGCAAACCGCCGGCCAATCCTTCAGCCATTTCTGGCTCCGCCCGTAGACCTTCAGCGCGCCGCGGTAATTCCGGCGCGTAACGTGTAAATAGACCACCGCAATCTGCAGGATGCCGCGGTACAGGTCACGGACCGGGCTTTTTTCTTCATTCCAGGCGTCTTCCAGGGCCTCGTGCGCTTCGAAGTATTCGCCCAGGTTGAACAGGCGCAGTCCTTCCGCGGCCTGCGGGTGGAGAGGGGCGTCGCATAGTCTATCGAGTGAATCAGTCATGGAGAGGGGTGTTTCTAATTATAGTCGTAATGGTAAAATTCCCCTCTCAGGTATGCGTTCGTTATTCGGAAACAGACTCCTGGTACTGCTACTCGCTGCCCTTGGCCTGGCGGCTTTAACGATCCTTGCCATCAGCCTGAACGAGATTCCCTTTCGCGAGGGCGAGCAATTCGGTCAGGCTGAAGGGAGACAGGTCGAGGAGCCGCCCGGACAGACGCCCCAAATGCCTGTGAGCGGCTCTATTGTCGAGCAAGTGACCCTCTGGCTGGCAGCCACATTGCTGGTCGTCCTGATCGGGCTGCTGCTGTCCCCTGACTTGCGCAGACGCATGCTTCGATTATTCATTCGAGTGGCATTCACGATTTGGGCAATTTATTATCTCTTCAAAATGAATCCAGGTCTCTTCCTGCAATTTAACCTGGCGGGGAATCAAAACCTCGAGCAGGGAGAGGAGGAAGCCGCGGCGATCCCGGTCTTCGAGCCGCCGCAGGTCTCGCCTGCGATTTCCTACCTGATCAGCTTTGCGGTTGCCCTGCTTTTCCTGGCAGTGGTCTGGCTGCTTTATCGCGGCTGGAAAAAATACATGTCCCTGAACGCCAGAAGGTCCCTGGGGGATATCGCCAAAATCGCGCGTTCCTCCCTGGACGACCTTTCCTCCGGGCGAAATTCCAGCGATGTGATCATCAACTGTTATCTGCAGATGAGCGATGTGGTTTCGAACACGCGACAATTGAGACGTGAAATCGCCATGACACCGCACGAATTTGCTGCGCGCCTCGAGCAGGCAGGCCTGCCGGGTGACGCGGTGACCCGCCTCACGCACCTCTTTGAGGGCGTGCGCTACGGAGACAAAAAGTCCGGGCCCAGGGATGTCAATGAGGCCGTGAGCTGTCTCAAGACCATCCTGCATTACTGCGGGGAACCGGTATGACACCCGCCCGGCGCCGGCTTATCATCGTCGCGATATTGATCGTTGCGGGAATTCTGGCTTTCCCCCTGCGTGACGCGATCTATGATGCGGTTGTCGTCCCGGTGGCGTTCATCGCCTGGAATCTCAGCCTGCTGTACCGCTCCGTTTCGCAGGGAATTTTGTGGTGGATTCTCATCTTTGTAGTTGTTTTCATACTGGCATTCAGTCTCGTGCCCCGACCGAGTCCTCGGGAACTGACCAGGCTAAAGTCCAAATCCAGGCTGGGGCAGATCGAAGGATTGGGCGTATGGCTGCGCAGGGCGGAAAGCGGCATCTACTTCAAATGGCTGGTTGCAAATCGCCTGGGGAAGCTTGCCTATCAAATCCTGCTGCACCGGGAAAGCGGACGCCCGCGCTCGGTCTTTGCCCCGCTGCTGGGATCGGATTGGGAACCGGCGGAAGAACTGCAGAAATACCTGGAAACGGGCCTGCATGGATCGTTCGCCGATTTTCCAAATACGAAACGCCGCCTGGCCGCGCCGCGCCATACGCCGCTCGATTTTGAAGTTTCTGAGGCTGTTGATTTCCTTGAATCCCAGGTGGAAAATGGCCGCTCGGGCCGGCGAAGCCCTTGAAGCCGGCAACCCGGCTGGGTTGACCATCCGCCCAACATTATGGCATTGGAGTGAACTGTGACAGACATTTCCCAGGTTTCGTCGTTGAGCAAACAAATAATCGCCGAAGTGGAACGCGCCGTCGTGGGGAAACGGTCCCTGCTCGAAATGATGATGGCTTCCATGCTGGCCGGCGGGCACATCCTGCTGGAGGATTTCCCGGGGCTGGGCAAAACCCTGGTGGCACGCAGCTTCGCCAAAGTGCTTGGGCTTGAATTCAAGCGCATCCAGTTCACGCCCGATCTTTTGCCGGGGGACATTACCGGCGGGTATATCTTCAACCGCACGAAGAACAAGTTCGAGCTTCGCAAGGGACCCCTGTTCGCGAACATTGTCCTGGCGGATGAGATCAACCGCGCTTCGCCGAAGACTCAGTCCGCGCTGCTGGAAGCCATGCAGGAGGGGCAGGTGACCATCGAAGGTGAGACGCTGCCTCTGCCGGTCCCGTTCCTGGTGCTTGCCACGCAGAACCCGATCGAATACGAGGGCACGTTCCCGCTGCCCGAAGCGCAGCTGGACCGTTTCATGCTGAAGCTTGCGGTTGGTTATCCGAGCATGGAAGAGGAGAAATTGATCCTGCGCCGCCGCCGTGAGCGCAGGCAGGATGAAGTCGTCCTGCGTGAGATCGCCAGTGCCAAGCAGGTTCTCCAAATGCGTGAGTCCGTGGAAGATATCCATGTGAATGCCGACCTCGAAAACTATATCGCCTCCCTGGTGCATGCAACCCGCGTCGATCGACGCGTGTCGGTCGGGTCGAGTCCGCGCGGCTCGCTGGCGTTTCTCAAGATTGCACGCGCCAATGCCGCCATCGAAAACCGTGAGTTCATCACGCCCGACGATATCAAGCGCTATGCCGTCCCGGTGCTGGGCCACCGCGTGATCCTGCAGCCGGAATATTGGATGTCGCGCCAGGTTACCGACGATGTCATCCGGGATACGCTTGAGAAGACGCCCGTGCCGGTGGTGAAGTAACCCTAACCCCTGACCGGAT
>JBAVVF010000252.1:0-15996 GCA_049697155.1 Anaerolineales bacterium | reverse complement strand
GTCCACGCCCGCAGCCCGCTCGATCTGGAGGGGTTCATGCAGGATCTAAAGCTCAGGGTGGAAAAGAAAGACGCTTCGTTCTATGAGATCAGCCGCTACGAGAGCCCGGCCGCGTTCTACAAGGATTTCCTGCACCTGAGCGCAATCGTACTCTGGTCGGCTGAGCCGCAGCTGTGGATGAACAAACAGGCCAGGCCGGCGCTGGAGGAAAAAGTCCTGCGGCTGGTCCACTCGCTGGCGGCAGGCGCAAAAGCAGACAAATAAAAAAACTTCCGATGAACACCATCGGAAGTTTTTTGGGGTTTAGTATTCCACAACCCGTTTTAGAGACTTGGCGTTCTTCACCCAGTCCTTGACGAGGCTCAGGGCGGGCAGCTGGTGGACGAGATGCTTTTTCTCATTCGCCTTTGCCATCGTTTCGAGCAGCGCTTCGGGTTTGCGCTTGGCCAGCTCGGGCACGGTATCCACCCCAGCAGCTTCGAGCAGGTCGGAGTACTGGGTCCCGACCCCTTTGACACGGAACAAGTCCGCGCGGTTGACCCATTCGAGGATGGTCTTCGGTGCAAACCCGGTGGCTTTGGCAAGTTCCTGACGCCCCTTTTTGGTGCCAGCCATTTGCAGAAGTCCATTCGTGCCTCGGACGCCGGCCTTATTCAGTTTTGCAGCATTGACGGGACCGATCCCTTCGATTTCAATAAGTGTAGACATGGCAACTCCTTTCAAATTAGTATAGCATCATATTTATCGAGTTTTTAGAATTGAAAGTTATATGTAAAGCCGGGAGGATTCGTGCCGATTGGCCATCTGCCAGGATATTTCTGGCGATGCATGCCCTCGCAACGCGGCCATATTTCCATTCCAATGCGTCCCTGCCCGTCCCGTGGATTTTGAAATCAGAGTGCAATACAGGTATGATTTAGGAAAGCGTAAAATGGGTCCAGCGAGTTGATGATTTGACGATTTGGTGAATGGATTTCGAGAGGGAAGTGTAATGCAGATCCCGAACAGGTAAGAAGTACAACAGAGCAGGTGTAGACGAAGCCAATAGACACCATATAAGTACCATTTTCAGCGGGCAAAGCTGTACGCGCGACGCCGCCCGGATCGAAATGGGACCGCCCCGACAAGCTATTTGCCGTCTATCCGCGCATGTGCTGGGAAAAGTCGCTGGAGTGGTTGAGCAAGCTGGAGAATATCCTGATATCGAAAAAGAAGAGAAAGACGTAGGGCCACGGTCATCGTGACCCTTATTTTACTTGGCCCATCTGGCATAAACTGCCTGCGAAAATAACCTGCCCGCGCTTTGCTCGCGCGTGACCAGCTCTCCCATCTCGATCTTGCCATCGAAGCCTTTCATCATATCTGCCATGGCCTGCGCAACATGGATGGCGGAGGCGCGGACTGCATAGAGGGTGGTCACCACGAACAGGGGATCCCTGCTCAGACATTCCCGGCAGGCGGCAAATAGATCGGGCAAAGACTTATACACTTCCCAGACTTCGCCCTTCGGGCCGCGCCCGAACTTGGGCGGATCGAGAATGATGCCGTCGTACTTGACCCCGCGCCGGGCCTCGCGCTGGACGAACTTCAGCGCGTCGTCCACAATCCAGCGGACGGGGGCATCTGTCAGCCCGGACAAGGCCTGGTTGTCACGCGCCCAGCTCACGGATTTTTTGGAGGCGTCCACGTGAGTCACTTTGGCTCCCGCCGCGGCCGCCGCGAGCGTGGCCAGTCCCGTATATCCAAACAAATTCAAGACATTTACTTCTCCATCCCGTCCATGCACCCCCTGGAAGGTTAAATGGCCGAGCCAATCCCAGTGCGCCGCGACTTCGGGGAACACCCCCAGATGCCGGCCGGGCGTCGTCATTGCCCAGAACTTCAGCGCATCCTCGCGCTGAGCGGAGCCGGAGGCGTAGTCGAAGCGTAGGGGATAGTTCATCTCCCACTTCTCCTCCACCTTCTTCTTGAAGTCCCAATGCCCGCCGCTTTCCTCGCCGGTGGGCTGAAAGACTGCGTGAGCCTGCTTCCATTCCGCCTCAAGCGCCGGCTTCCACATGGCCTGGGACTCGGGCCGCACAAAGACATAGTTGCCGAAGCGTTCGAGCTTCAGACCGTCGCCGCTGTCGAGCAAAGCGTAGTCCTGCCAGCTCGTTGACTCAAGAAAAGTGAATTGGATAGGAGTTGTCATAGAATTAGGACATAAGAGGGAGTGGGTAAATAAGACCAAACCACTTGCTTTTTCCCGCCAAAGTCGTATAATGTGGGAAGAAGTGGTAGAAAGTGGTAGGACGCCGGTTGCGCCGGCGTTCACCTGTTAAAAAGGAATTATAGCACAAATGTTCTTAGGTCAGTTCCAGCACAACATCGATGAAAAGGGCCGCCTGATGATCCCGGCGCGCTACCGCGAGTTGCTGGCTGCCGGCGCCTTCATCACCCAGGGCTTCGACAAGTGTCTGATGGTGATGACAGATGTCTATTTCAAGCAGGTGTATGACCGCATCAATGCCATGAACCTGGCTGACCCAACCGCACGCCTCCTCCGCCGCCTCATTCTTGCCAACGCTTATCCCGTCGAAGTGGATAAGGTTGGACGCATCCTGGTACCGCAGAACCTGCGTCCGGTCATCGCTCTGGAAGGCGAAGCGATCGTGGCCGGGCAGGGTGAATACTTCGAAGTCTGGACTCCCGCGGCCTGGAACGAACAGATCGATCAGCTGCAGGATATCGAAACCAACAATCAGCGCTTCGCCACGCTGGATCTTTCCAAAAGCTACTCGTCGTCATAACGACGGCCTTTGGTCGCCATTATGAACGATTCGTCGCACCAACCTGTACTTTACCAAGAGATTATACACGCGTTGCAACCCAGGCGCGGGGGCCGCTATGTGGATGGGACATTGGGCGCGGGCGGACATGCCCGCGGAATCCTGGAGGCATCTGCGCCAGATGGGCAACTGCTGGGACTCGATGTGGACCCGCAGGCGCTCGCGCTCGCTCGCAAGAACTTGGCTCCTTACGAACAGCGCATCCATCTGGCGCAAGCCTCCTACACGTCTCTATCCACGCAGCTGGCGCAGCTTCAATGGGATGCGGTGGATGGCATCGTGCTCGACCTTGGCGCCTCTTCGATGCAGTTCGATACGCCCGGACGAGGCTTCTCCTTCATGCACGAGGCTCCGCTCGACATGCGCTTCGGACCCTATGCGCTGCAAACCGCGGCCGATTTGGTGAACAAGTTATCAGAACGGGAACTGGCTGACTTGATCTACCAATACGGCGAGGAGCGGGACTCGCGCAAGATTGCCCGGGCGATTGTCGGGGCCAGACCGCTCCATACGACCCGCGAGCTGGTCGCTGTGATCGAATCGGTCTCTCCCCGCCGCGGGGACCGCATCCATCCGGCGACGCGCACGTTCCAGGCGCTGCGGATCGCCGTGAATGAGGAGCTGGCCTCCATCGAGGAGGTCCTGCCTCAGACGGTGAGCGCCCTGCGGGCCGGCGGCCGGCTGGCCGTGATCTCCTTCCACTCGCTGGAAGACCGCCTCGTCAAGGATTTCTTCCGCGAGCAGAGCCGCGACCGGGTCAACCCGCCCTATGAACGGATTTACGAAGACGAACGCAAGGCAACGCTTAGAGAGGTAAACCGAAAACCAATTACGCCCTCGGAGGAAGAGATCAAAGACAATCCAAGGGCAAGGAGTGCGAAACTTCGCATTGTAGAAAAAACGTAAGGCGGGACGCTTCGCGCATCCCGCCCTACACGACCATCGCCCAAATAAAAAGGTCGTTATGCAAGGACAGGCTACTCAAATTATCCATGCGTATAAGCAGGCCCCCTGGCGGGTTCAACGCCAGTGGATCGGCGCGTTCCTGCTTTTCCTGATCGGCGCGGCCATGATCGCAGCGCTGTATCTGGATGTGACTGCGCGGGCGGCCGTGGCCGGACGTGACATCCAGGAGCTGCGCTATGAGATTACGACCATCCAGCGTGAGAACGCCGACCTTGAGACGCGGCTCGCCGACCTGACCTCCACGGCTGTCATGCAGAGGCGGGCTGTCGAGCTGGGATATCGCCCCGTGCAGCCGGGTGAACTGGACTATGTGGCAGTTCCCGGCTTTGTCGCGCCTGAACCTGCAATCCTCCTGTCCGCAGAAGATGCCCTCTTCCCTGTCCAGCCCCAGCCAACCGAATATACCCAGTCGCTGCTCGAATGGTTCGATGAACGGATCAAGTCCGGAGGCGCGCGCTAACCATGCGACAGCAATACGCGGTCCGTTCCCTGATCATTGTTGCAGGCCTGGCGCTGGTGGGTCTGGCTGTCATCGTGCAGATCATCCATATCCAGAACAGCGAACAGGCCATGGTCTTCCTGTCACAGGGAGACCGCTATGCCGGCGAGTTCAGCATGGTCTATCCGGAACGCGGCGAAATCTACGACCGCAATGGTCATCTGCTGGCCGGGAACCGCACCGTCTATGAAGTGGGCGTCAGCCTGAGCGAAATGGTGAACCCGGATTCCATGGCGTATATCCTGGGCACCTATCTGGGGCTGACCTACGAGGAAGTTTATAACAAGCTGACGCAATCTCCCGAGAGCTGGGAGTACGTCGTGATTCAGGATTACGTCGGCGCGGTGACGGTCGAGTCGCTGCGCGAATTGATGCAGCAACTGAACGATGCCGATGATCCGCGTTTGAACGGTCTGGCTTTCAAACCGCATTTTCAGCGCAGTTATCCGGAAAATGACCTGGCTTCCAATGTGCTCGGGTTCGTGACCCGGGATGGGCGCGGTTACTTTGGGATCGAGGAAAAATACAATGACCTGCTGGCCGGCAATCCCGTGCAGATCTGGGTGCCGCGCGATCCCTACAAGGCAACCGAAATTCCAAGGGTTCCCGGCGGCACGACGCTTGTACTGACTCTGAACCGCGACCTGCAGGCCAAAGTCGAGTCCATTCTCGAACAGGCGCTCATTCAATACGGCGCGCAGAACGGCACGATCATTGTCATGGATCCGCGCAACGGTGAGATCCTGTCCATGGCTGCCACGCCGCGCATGGACCTGAACAATTACGACAATTATTTTTCCTTGTACGACAACGGCAGTCAATACAACCGCTCGATCGGCATGGCCTACGAACCCGGCTCGGTGATCAAAGTCCTGACGATGGCCGCCGCGCTGGACACGGGCACGGTCGTCCCGGAGACCACCTTCATCGATACCGGCTCCATCGAGGTAGGCGGCATCACAATCCAGAACTGGAACCGTGATTCGTGGGGCCAGCAGAACATGATCGGCTGCCTGCAGCATTCATTGAACGTCTGCATGGCCTGGATCTCCTCCCAAATGGGAACGCAGGCTTTTTATGGGTACATGGAGCGTTTCGGACTGGGTCATGCAACCGGAATCGACCTCTCCGGCGAAGCGATCGGCCGGCTCAAGGTCCCGGGCGATGGGGACTGGTATCCGGTCGACCTGGGAACCAATGCCTTCGGTCAGGGGGTTTCTGTGACCTCTCTGCAGATGCTGATGGCGGTCTCCTCGATCGCCAATGAGGGCAAGATGGTCACGCCGCATGTCCTGTACGCCATGCTGCGGGACGGGCATCAATACAATGTCCCCTCCCAGTATGCCGGCTCGCCCATCTCGGCCCAGACCGCCCACACGTTGAATGAGATGCTGGCAATTTCCCTCGAGCAGGAATCGTCCCAGGCGCTGCTGCCCGGGTATCGTCTCGCAGGCAAGACCGGCACGGCGCAGATTCCCACTGACTATGGATACGACCCCTTCCACACCAACGTTTCGTTCATCGGCTGGGGTCCGGTGGATGACCCGCAGTTCATGGTCTATATCTGGCTCCAAACTCCGACGACCTCGATCTGGAGCTCCGAGACAGCCGCCCCCGTATTCTCAGAAGTTGCCGAGCAGACCGTAATCCTGCTCAATATTCCTCCGGATGCCGTTCGCAGTCAACTGGTAAACAAATAATGCTGACCTTCGCCGACGCCCTCGAAGCCCTGACGAACCTTCGTCCGATTGCCACAACGGTCATCACCGAAGCGGTGGTCGACTCGCGGCAGGTCATCCCCGGATCGCTGTTCGTGGCCATCCCCGGCGAGCGGGTGGACGGACACAATTTCGTCGAAGAGGCATTCCGCCGGGGGGCTTCCTTCGCTTTAATCCAGCAGGACCTGCAAAGCTCCTTCCGGACCCTTGACCTGCGCGGACCCCTCACGCTCGATTCGCTTCCCCGCCAGGAACTTGTCCCGCCGATCTGCCTGCGCGTGGAAAACACAGTCGCCGCGCTTCAGCAGATTGCGCGCTACTGGCGCCGCAAGCTCGATCTGCGCGTGGTCGGCATCACGGGCAGTGTGGGGAAATCCACGACCAAGGAGATGGTCGCGGAAGTCCTCAGCATTCGCTATCGCACCCTCAAGAGTCCGGGCAACCTGAACAACGAAATTGGATTGCCGCTCACCATCCTGAGACTAAGCTCGGGTTATCAGCGTGCCGTCCTCGAAATGGGATTTTATGTCCCCGGTGAGATCGCCTTCCTCTGTGACATTGCCTTGCCGCAGGTCGGCGTGGTGACCAACATCGGCACGGTCCATGCGGAGCGGGCCGGTTCGCAGGAAGCGATCGCCCGCGGCAAAGCGGAACTGGCCCAGGCGCTGCCTCAGGCTCCGGAAGGCGTCGCGATCCTGAACTTCGATGATCCCTGGGTCCGCCAGATGGAGGAGAAGACCAAAGCCCGCGTCTTCTTCTACGGACTATCACGGGAGGCAAATCTGTGGGCCGATAACGTTGTGGGACTCGGACTGGAGGGGATTCGCTTCCGCCTGCACTATCAGGGCGAGACACTGCACGTCCGTATCCCGTTGATCGGCCGGCATTCCGTGCATACGGCTTTGCGTGCCGCGGCCGTGGGACTCGTGGAAGGGTTGAACTGGCAGGAAATCCTGGAAGGTCTCAGCCAGGGACATACACAATTGCGCCTGGCGGCTGTCCGCAGCCAGACCGGTGCTCTGCTGCTCGACGATACATACAATGCCTCGCCCGAATCGATGCTGGCGGCCCTCAACCTGCTCAGCGAGCTCGAAGGCCGCAAGGTGGCGGTGCTGGGCGACATGCTCGAGCTTGGTCCGTACGAGCGCGGCGGACACGAGATGATCGGTCTGCGGGCCGCCCAGGTGGCAAATATTTTGCTTACGCTGGGCGAACGCGCTCACATCATCGCCGAAGCTGCCCGCCGGGCCGGGATGAAAAAATCCACCATCCGTGAATTCGATGAGTTTGAGCCTCTCCTCGAGTGGCTGCGGAATAACCTGACGAAAGATGATGCCGTCTTGATCAAGGGTTCTCATGGACTTCGCATGGATCGCATCACCTCGATGCTGGAGGCGCGTTCATGAAACAAATCACTTTTGTCCTGGGCTTGGCCATGCTGGCCTTTGTGATGACAGTCATCTGGGGGCCGCCTTTGCTGCGCATCCTGCGTCACTTCAGGATCGGCAAGCTGATCCGCGTGGACGAGCCGGGCCATCACAACGTGAAGATGGGCACGCCCACGATGGGCGGCGTCATGTTCATCCTGCCGGTGCTGATGCTGACTGCCATGCTCAACGCTGCAACCTTGATCGGCTTCACAGGGACCGGACGTTCGATCCTGGTGCCGCTGATCGTCCTGGTGGGCTATGCAGTGCTCGGCGCGATCGATGACTGGGAAGGCATCCGCGGCAAGCGGCGCGGTGAGGGGATGCGGGCCCGCACCAAGTTCCTGGGACAGTTCATTCTGGCCCTGGGAACGGCCCTTGTCCTGAAATATGTCCTGGAAGTCCCTGAACTCCGTCTGCCTGGCATCAAGGGCGACTTTGAACTTGGCATCTGGTACATCCCGATCGCCGCGTTCATTATCGTCAGCGAATCGAATGCCATCAATTTTACGGATGGACTGGACGGACTGGCCGGGCTGATCTCGGCCACGATCTTTGCCGCCTTCGGGGTCATTGCCCTCATCCAGGGACAGTTCTACCTGGCGCGCTTCTGCTTCACGATCGTCGGCGCGCTCTTTGGCTTCCTCTGGTTCAACGTGCATCCCGCCGAACTCTTCATGGGCGATACCGGCGCACTGGCCCTCGGAGCAACGCTCGGGGTCGTGGCGTTGATGACCGGTCAATGGCCGCTCCTGCTGGTCATTGCAGTCATCCCACTGATTGAAGCCTTGAGCGACGTGATTCAAATTGCCTACTTCAAGATGACGAAAGGGAAGCGTTTTTTCAAGATGGCGCCCATCCATCTGCACTTCGAGCTGCTGGGCTGGAGCGAAACACAGGTGGTCCAGCGCTTCTGGTTGATTGGTTTGCTGGCCGCGATGGTCGGCATTGGACTGGCAGTGGTGTAAACGATGAACGATTGGAATGGCAAGCGTGTCCTCATTCTCGGCGCGGCCCGTCAGGGTCTGGCGCTGGCGCGCTGGCTGGCGCTGCACGGGGCCCGTGTGACCCTGAGCGACATGCGCACGGAGGCTCAACTGGGCGCGGTGCGCGCCTCGCTTGCCGAATATCCGCTCGAGTGGGCCCTCGGCGGGCATCCGCTCGAACTGCTCGATACGACTGACCTGCTGTGTCTGTCCGGCGGAGTCCCGCTCAGCCTGCCGATCGTGGCCGAAGCCGTCAAACGAGGCATCCCGCTCTCGAACGATTCGCAAATCTTCATGGAAGCGGTTCCGTGCAAAACGATCGGTATTACCGGCTCGGCCGGGAAGACCACGACGACGACTTTGGTCGGACGAATGGCCAGGAACGCCTACGGTGAGAAGGCCTACGTCGGCGGCAACATCGGCGACCCGCTGATCAACTATGTGGATGGCATGCAGTCCGACGACCTTGCCATTCTCGAGATCTCGTCCTTTCAACTGGATCAGATGACGATCTCGCCGAATGTGGCCGCGATTTTGAACGTCACACCGAATCACCTCGACCGGCACGGCACGATGGAAGCCTACACTGCGGCCAAGGCCCGCCTGCTCGGGTTCCAATCCGGGAAGGATGCGGCCATCCTCGGGCGCGATGACAAAGGCGCCTGGGATCTGCGGAACAAGGTGCAGGGCAGACTCTATACATTCAGCTTGAACGAGCTTGACGAAGATTTGAATGGAACGTATTTACAGGATGATTTGTTGAACCTGCGTGATGGAGATGCCTATCTGCCGTTGATGCCGCGCGAAAAAATATTATTGCGCGGCGATCATAATGTATCGAATGTCCTGGCCGCATTTGCGATCGGGCATGCTGCCGGTTTCCCGCTGGATGCCATGCTGGAAGGCGTCGAAGGTTTTCGCGGCGTCCCGCACCGCCTGGAACTGGTCTGTGAGCTGCGCGGTGCGCGCTGGTACAACGACTCGATGGCCAGCGCGCCCGAGCGAAGCATGGCGGCCATCCGGGCGTTCGAGGAACCGATCGTGCTGCTGCTCGGCGGGCGCGACAAGGACCTGCCCTGGGAAGAGCTGATGCAGCTTGTGAGCGAGCGTGTCGATCACGTGATCCTCTTCGGCGAGGCGGCGGAAAAGATCGAGAAAACAATGGAGGGACTCGGGCTGCGCGAGAAGCGATTTACGGTCACGCGGGTAGCGCGTCTGCAGGAAGCGGTTCAGGAGGCCGCGCAGGTGGCGGAGCCGGGCGATGTCGTTTTGTTATCGCCGGGTGGTACGAGTTTCGATGAGTTCAGGGATTTTGCGGAACGTGGAGAAAGGTTTAGTCAATGGGTACGCGAACTTTCGTAAATAACCGTCTGTCTTTTTCGCCGGCGAAAACCCTGGCGCGCGGCGTGGATATTCCCATGGTGCTGGTGGTCCTGGCGCTGCTGGTCTTTGGCCTGATCATGCTCTATTCGGCTTCCTTCGATTTCTCCTACAAGGAGTATGGTTCTTCGACGTATATGTTCGGGCGGCAGGTCAGGTGGTTGGGTCTCGGGATCCTGGCCGCCCTGACGCTTTCACTGTTTGATTATCACAGCTGGCGCCAGGTCATTGTGTTCGCCATGCTGGGAACAATCGGTTTGCTGGTGACGGTTTTGTTTATCAATGAGATCCGCCTGGGCGCTTCACGGACGCTGTACGAAGGTTCGTACCAGCCGTCTGAAATCGCGAAACTGATTTCGGTGATCTATCTTTCGGTCTGGCTGTACGCCAAACGCCAGTTCCTGCACGATGTGAGCCTGGGTTTAATTCCCCTGGGCGTGATCCTGGGGATCATTGGTGGGCTCATATACCTGCAGCCCGACCTGAGCGCCGCGGCCACGGTATTGTTCCTGGGCGGGCTGCTGTTCTTCCTGGCCGGCGCGGACATCAAGCAGATCATCTTCCTGCTGATCCTGGCGTTCTTCATGGGATGGATCATCGTCCAGTTCAGCGCAACAGGTCAGGACCGCGTGGCTTCCTTCCTGGCCGGCCTGCAGGATCCGACCAATGCTTCCTACCATGTGCAGCGTTCCTTCGAGGCGGTGATCAAAGGCGGCTTCTTCGGTGTGGGACTGGGCCAGGCGGATACCAAACTGACCGGCCTGCCGTTCGCGCCGACCGACAGTATTTTTGCGGTCGTGGCCGAGGAGCTCGGCCTGTTCGGGTCGATGGTGCTGATGAGCCTGTACGGGGCCCTGATCTGGCGCGGACTCGTGATCGCACGCCGCGCGCCGGACATGCTCGGCACCCTGCTGGCTTCGGGTGTGACGTTCTGGATCGGCATGGAGGCCCTGATCAATATGGCCGTCATGGTGGGTCTCATGCCGTTTGCGGGAAATGCACTGCCATTCATCAGTGCAGGAGGTTCGAATCTGGTCTCGGTATTATGCGCGATCGGCATCATGCTGAACATCTCTCGTCAGAGCGGCGAGAGCGTAAAGATGGAAGAAAATGACTGGAGGTCCTTCGGTGCGGTTATTGATCTGCGCCGGCGGAACGGGGGGCGGAGTGTATCCCGCCCTCGCCGTTCACGGCGCACTAATGGCTAGGGTCAAGGGTGTCGACACGCTGTGGGTGGGCGGCGAAGGCGGCATGGAGGAAGCTCTGGTGACACGCCAGGGACTTCCCTTCCAATCCATTCCGGCCGCCGGTGTGCACGGTGTGAGCCTGCTGGCTCTGCCGCGTAACTTTACCATGCTGGCGCGCGGCGTCCTGGCCGCACGCGCCATCCTCAAGGACTTCCAGCCAGACGTTCTCTTCTTCACCGGCGGGTATGTCGCCGTGCCCATGGCCCTCGCAGGATATTCGATCCCGGCGCTGCTGTACGTGCCTGATATCGAGCCGGGCATGGCTCTAAAGTCGCTGGCGCGCTTTGCAGACGTTATTGCTGTGACGACCGAGGAATCGCAGCAGTTCTTTAGAAAAACTGTCCACCAAACCGGATATCCGCTCCGCCCCGACCTCGCGCTCTGGGACCGTCAGACAGCCAACGAGCATCTTGGCATTTCCGGCGAGTATCCTGTTCTTCTGGTGTTCGGCGGGAGCAAAGGCGCGCGTTCCATCAACCTGGCGGTGTTGAGCAAGCTGCCCCGCCTGCTTGCCAAATTCGAGCTGATCCATATCTCCGGCGAAACCGACTGGCAGAGCGTCAAGGGCGCCCGCGAGGAACTGGCCGGGGAGCTGGCGACCCGGTACCATGCCATGCCATACCTGCATGAGATGGGTGCGGCGCTGGCCGCCGCGGATCTGGTCGTCTCACGTGCCGGCGCGAGCTGCCTGGGCGAGTATCCGCTCTTTGGCCTGCCGGCCGTCCTCGTCCCGTATCCGCATGCCTGGCGCTACCAGAAAGTAAACGCCGAATACCTGACGCGGCGCGGCGCGGCGGTCGTTGTGCCGGATCATCGTCTCAATGATGATTTACTGGTGACGCTGAATGTCCTGCTGGAAAATCCGAACAAACTCAAGGCTATGCGCGCCGCAATGTTCGAGTTATCTCACCCGCGTGCTTCGGAAAAGATCGCCAGCGCGCTGGTGGAACTGGCTGGAGAGTAACACCATGATGAGCATAGTTTATCTCTTCTGGATGTTTGTAATCATTTTCGGCCTGATCGGCTGGATGCGCGGCTGGGCAAAGGAACTTCTGGTTTCCTTCAGCGTGATTCTGGCGCTGTCCCTCAACCACGTCATCCGCAGGTACATCCCGCTGGCGCAGAGTCTGCCGGAAACGGATGCGTCGCTTTTCTGGGTGCGGACGATCATCCTGCTGGTGCTGGTGTACTTCGGTTATCAGACCGTCATCAGCATCCCGCACCTGGCCTCCCGGGCGGTGCGGGAACGTTTGCAGGATACGTTGTTTGGCGCCATCCTTGGCGCGATCAACGGTTATCTGGTCGTTGGGACAATCTTATTCTATATGCATGTTGCAGATTATCCATTCGAAAATGTTGTTTCCAAGCCGGTCGACCCGCTTCTGCTGCAGACCGTCAACCAGATGATGTTGTACATGCCTCCGCAACTGCTGGGCGAACCCGGCATCTACTTTGCTATCATCATTGCATTCGTCTTTGTGCTTGTGGTGTACATCTAAACTACGAAACTATTGAACTACGAAACTAAGAACTAACATGACACACGTCCATTTCATCGGCATCGGGGGAAGCGGTCTCTCCGCCATCGCCCGCCTCCTGCTGGAGAGCGGATACACGGTGAGCGGATCTGACCGCGCCCTCACACCTTTTGCCGAGGAAGTGCGCAAGGCCGGCGCGAGCGTGTACATCGGCCATCATCCTCGTAATATCGACTCCGCCGATTGGGTCGTGCGCTCCTCTGCGATCGCGGAAGACAACCCCGAGGTCGAAGCTGCGAAGCGGAAGGGGATCCCCGTCTACAAACGCGCCGACTTCCTCGGGCGCCTGATGGAGGACAAGACCGGCATTGCCATCGCCGGCACGCATGGCAAGACGACGACGACGGCCATGACGGCCTGGGTCCTGAGCCAACTGGGTCGCGATCCATCATACATCGTCGGCGGCGTGGTGAATAACCTGGGCGTCAATGCCCATGCCGGCAAGGGCCAGGCTTTCGTGATCGAAGCCGATGAGTATGACAACATGTTCCTGGGACTCAAGCCGCAGATTGCAGTGGTCACGAGCGTCGAACACGATCATCCCGACTTCTTCCCGACGCTTGAGTCGATGTATGCAGCCTTCGAAAAATTCGTGGACCTGCTCCCGGCCGATGGGACGCTGATCGTATGTGCCGAGGACTCCGGGGCGATGACCCTCAGTTCGCACGCCCGCACGAATGGCAGGAACGTTGTCTCGTACGGCGTCCAGGGTGATATGACGATCAACACTCCCCTGTGGGTCCAGGCCCGCGAGATGAAGCCCAACGAGCGCGGCGGCTTCGATTTCACAGCCAACTCCAATCTGGCCGGCAAAACTTCGCCGTCCGTCAAAGTCTCTCTGCAGGTGCCGGGCCAGCACAACGTCCGCAATGCTCTGGCCGTCCTGGCAATCATCGGAGTGCTGGGGCTTTCGCGCAGCAAAGCTGCCCGGGCCCTTGGAGAGTTTACCGGCACAGGCCGGCGCTTCGAGCTGCGCGGCGAGATCAACGGCATCCGCATCTTTGATGACTATGCCCACCACCCCACGGAGATCAAGGCCACGCTGTCGGGTGCGCGGGCCCGCTTCCCCCAGGCGCGGATCTGGGCCGTCTGGCAGCCGCACACCTACTCGCGGACGAAGACCCTGTTCCTCGATTTTGCACGGGCCTTCAAGGATGCCAACGAAGTAATCGTGACCGAAGTCTATGCAGCCCGCGAGCCGCAGGAGGATTTCACCTCCGCCCAGATCGTGAGCAGCATGCCGCACATGTCTGCACGCTATATCAGAACCCTGCCGGAAGTCACGGATTATCTGCTGAAACATCTTCAGCCCGGTGATGTCGTGCTGGTGCTCTCGGCCGGCGACGCCGACCAGATCAGTACGGACGTATTGAAAGGATTACAGGAAAGGTAAACGGATATGAACAAACAAAAAATGCACACATATCGTTCGGAAACCCTCGCCCTGACATCATTGAAGCTGGTCTTGACCAGTGCCAGGAAGGACCTGCCGCCGCATGTGGCAAAGAAGGATCGGAACGAGGAACTCGCTCTGAAATTAATCAAAAAGATAAGGACCTCGTATAAAAAACATCTGCGCTTTATCGCGTGAGAGGCGAATCGGTTCCAGGCGAATCGACGGAGCCTGGAGAAATGGTGAAAAGCAATGTCTGATGAAAAGAAGAAAGACCCGCTTCATCCGGAGATGTTCTTCCTGCCACCATTGAAAATGATTCTCTCTTTCTTTGACAAGGAGTCTCGTCAGCGCGAAAAAGACAAGAAGGATGACGAAAATCGGGAAGAGACGAAAGAAAAGAATGTTGAAAAGCTGATCGAGAAGTTAAGTGAAAAAGAAAAGTGAACCGAAAATGGTAGTACTTTCCCGCCCGATGGATGCCCTGTATGCCAAACTTGGCGACAAGGTGAAAGAGAATGTTGCTCTGGCACCCTACACTTCCGCGCGCATCGGCGGACCGGCAGACGTCCTGATCACAGCCGAATCCGCGGATGAGCTGGCGCGCATCCTCAAGTTGCTGCGTAAACAGGAAATTGATTACCTCATGCTGGGCGGCGGTTCGAATGTGCTGGTGAGCGACAAGGGTGTGCGCGGCGTGGTCGTGTTGAACCGGGCCAGGGGAGTGCGCTTCCACATCAACGGCGAGCCGTCGGTCACGGCGGAATCGGGCGTCATCATCAGCAATCTGGCCAATCGCTGCGCGGCCAAAGGTCTTGCCGGACTCGAATGGGCCGCGACAGTCCCGGGCACGCTCGGCGGCGCGGTCTACGGCAATGCCGGGGCGTTCGGCGGCGATATGGCCGGCAGTCTGGCCTGGGCCGAGCTGCTGACGGATGACGGCCGCGAAAAATTTACGCCCGAGCAGTTGGGCTATGGCTACCGCACCAGCCTCCTGAAGCGCGGCGAGCTGGACGCAATCGTCCTGGCAGCCGGGTTGAAGCTGACGACCTCCACCAGGGAGGAAGTGACCACGAACATCGAGCAGTTCAGCGCCCACCGCAAAGCGACCCAGCCGCCCGGCGCCAGCATGGGTTCCATGTTCAAGAATCCAAACGGCGATTACGCCGGCAGATTGATCGAAGCGGCCGGCTTGAAAGGCACCCGCATCGGCAACGCTGAAGTCAGTCCGGTGCACGGCAATTTCTTCATCAATCACGGCGCGACCAGGGCCGACGATATCCGGGCATTGATCGAGCTGGTCATGAAGACGGTCAGGGAAAAGCAGGGTGTCGACCTGGAGCTGGAGATCGAATTGGTTGGAGAATGGTAAGTAGAGAGTAGAGAACAGAGAATAGAGAGCAGTGATGGCTGAAAAGAAACTTCATGTGGCAGTGATATTCGGCGGACGTTCCGGTGAGCACGAGGTCTCGCTCATGTCGGCGCGTTCCGTCCTGTCTGTGCTCGACCCTGCCAGGTATGAAGTGACCCGGATCGGCATCACCCATGACGGCAAGTGGCTGACCGGCGCGGATGTGCTCGGGAAGTTTGAGCACAACAATTTTGTAGACTTGCAGCCCTTTGTAATCACCCCTGATCCTTCGCAGGCTACTTATAATATCGATGTTTTCTTCCCCGTTCTGCATGGTACATTCGGCGAGGATGGTACGTTGCAAGGCTTGTTCGAGATGGCAAACGTTGCGTATGTAGGCGCGGGAGTCGTGGGTTCCTCGGTTGGCATGGATAAAGGTGTCTTCAAGGATGTCATGATCGCCAACAACATCCCAGTGGTCGATACGCTGGTTGTCTTGCGAACAGAGATCGAGAAGGATATGGCCGGCGTCATCGCCAGGGCTGAGAAGATTGGCGAGTATCCGCTTTTTACCAAGCCCGCCAATCTCGGTTCCTCGGTCGGCGTGACGAAATGCAACAACCGCTCCGACCTGCAGGAAGGCTTGATGGAAGCGGCAGCCTT
>JBAVVF010000251.1:0-4818 GCA_049697155.1 Anaerolineales bacterium | reverse complement strand
ACCTGGACGAGAACGGGATCATTCGGATTGGCGCGGAAGTGGGCCCGAACGATATCCTGGTTGGCAAGATCACGCCGAAGGGCGAAAAAGAGCTTACCCCGGAAGAGCGCCTTCTGCGGGCGATCTTTGGCGAGAAATCACGCGATGTGAAGGATACCTCCCTGCGTATGCCGCATGGTGAGCGTGGGAAGGTTGTCGATGTCAAGGTGTTCACGCGCGAGGAGAACTCTGATCTCTCGGCCGGTGTGGACATGATGGTACGTGTCTCGGTCGCCCAGCGCCGCAAGCTGACGGCCGGCGACAAGATGGCAGGCCGTCATGGAAACAAGGGCGTGGTCTCGAAGGTCGTGCCCGTCGAAGATATGCCCTTCCTTGAAGATGGCACCCCCGTCGACATTATCCTCAATCCGCTCGGCGTGCCCGGGCGTATGAACATCGGCCAGGTCCTGGAAGTCCATCTCGGATGGGCCGCCAAACGCCTGGGGTATCGCGCCGTCACCCCGGTCTTCGACGGAGCCTCGGAGGAGGAGATCGAAGCCGAACTGGCGCGCGCCTGGATCGTTGACCAGGCCTGGAAAGAGGCCGCGGTCACCGCCTGGGAATGGATCAAACAGCAGGAATACGATCCCGAGTCCATTCAGGATGATGATGAGGTCAGGCGCCTGTATCTGGAAGAGTGGCTTGGCGAACGCGATTATGATCCGTACGATTTGAACGAAGTGGATTATGCGCGGCATTCCACGGCGGCTGAATGGCTGCGTGACCGCGACTATGATCCTGATACGATCTTCCATCCTGAGGATGTGGATCCGCGCGAGCGGGAACAATACAATACAGCGGCTGTAAGCGCCTGTCTGCGTTTGTGGATCGAAAACCATGGCCGCACGGGCAGGATCGCGGAAGCACGCGTGATGGAAGTCGCTCAGGAGATTACCGCTGCTACCGGCGATCCAATGCCGATCCTCGGCAAGCAGACCCTGCGGGATGGAAAATCCGGCATTCCCTATGACCAGCCCGTGACGGTTGGCGTCATGACTGTTTTGAAACTGCACCACCTCGTTGAAGACAAAGTCCATGCGCGCTCCACCGGCCCATACAGTCTGGTCACTCAGCAGCCGCTCGGCGGGAAGGCCCAGTTCGGTGGACAGCGCTTCGGTGAAATGGAAGTGTGGGCGCTCGAAGCCTACGGCGCGGCCTACACCCTCCAGGAAATGCTGACGGTCAAGTCCGACGATGTCCAGGGACGCGTCAACACTTATGAAGCGATTGTCAAGGGCGAACCAATCGAGGAACCCAGCATTCCAGCCTCCTTCCGGGTCCTGGTCAAGGAGCTGCAGTCGCTGGGGCTGGCGGTTGAAGCCATCAACGAGGGTGGCGATGTTGTCAAGTTCGGCAAGGATGAAGAAAAACAGCATCCGCCCAAGCTGGATACCGGCTTACTGGGCATCGGCAACAACTTAATGACTAAGCAGTAATCTTGACGGCAACTGAAGTGGGTGATAAAATTTCTCTCCGTTGCCAAAAGATAAAGCGGCAATAACCCCGCTAAAGGCATGGCACTAAGATGAGGCCATCAAGGTAGTAGTGATGGCCTTATTTCTTGCGAAAAATCATTGTGAAGAAAGTAGTAATCGGAGGCTAATCGTGCCGACAATCAACCAAATGGTCCGCAAGGGCCGCAAGAATAAGAAAGCCAAAAGCAAGTCCCCGGCTCTGCAGTACACGTTGAACTCGTACAAGCAGCGTCGCGTGCGCCAGGATAAGGGCGCGCCTCAAAAACGCGGTGTTTGTACGATCGTGCGTACCATGACTCCCAAGAAGCCGAACTCGGCACTGCGCAAGATCGCGCGCGTTCGTCTGACCAACGGCATTGAAGTCACCGCCTACATTCCAGGCGAGGGTCATCAACTGCAGGAGCACTCGGTCGTGCTGGTGCGCGGCGGCCGCGTGAAGGATCTGCCTGGTGTCCGCTATCACATTGTGCGCGGTTCACTGGATACTACCGGCGTTGCGAATCGAAAGCAGGGCCGTTCGAAGTACGGCGCGAAGCGTCCGAAGTGATTTAGATGGAGTAATGAAATATGCGTAGAGCGAAACCTGTCCAACGGGAAATCCTTCCCGATATTCGTTATAACAGTGTGCACGTCCAGACCATGGTCCAGCACGTGCTCAAGCGCGGCAAGAAAAGCGTTGCCACCGGTCTTATTTACGATGCCATGGATTTGATCCAGGAACGCACCCAGAAGAATCCCCTCGAGGTGTTTGACGGTGCTCTCAAAAACGTCTCTCCGGTCATGGAAGTCCGCCCGCGCCGCGTGGGTGGTGCCACCTATCAGGTCCCGATGGAAGTCTCGTCGAGTCGCCGCACAACCCTGGCGCTCCGCTGGATTTTGGCTGCAGCCCACGAGCGCTCCGGGAAGTCCTTCGCTGAAAAGCTTGCCGGCGAATTGATCGACGCTTTCAATGAGACAGGTTCCGCGATCCGCAAGCGTGACGAAACCCACAAGATGGCAGAAGCCAACCGCGCCTTCTCGCATTATCGTGTGTAGGCGATTTTAGAGGAATAATAAAGGTAGAGTAACAAATGGCCCGTGAGTTCCCGCTCGAGAAGTATAGAAATATAGGTGTGATTGCCCATATTGACGCCGGTAAGACGACCACTACCGAGCGTATTATGTTCTATACAGGCAAAACACACCGCATCGGTTCGGTCGATGATGGGACGACAGTGACCGACTGGATGGTCCAGGAACGCGAGCGTGGTATCACCATCGTGTCTGCGGCTGTATCCGCGGAATGGAAGGGCTACCAGGTCAACATTATCGATACTCCGGGCCACATCGACTTTACAGCCGAAGTTCAGCGCTCCCTGCGTGTTTTGGATGGGGGCGTTGTTGTCTTTGATGCCGTCCAGGGTGTCGAGCCGCAGAGTGAGACGGTCTGGCGTCAGGCGGACCGCTACGGCGTCCCGCGCATCTGCTTCGTCAATAAGATGGATCGGGTCGGCGCGTCCTACGAGCGGACCATCGAATCCATTCGGGACCGGCTGGGCGCCAACCCCATCCCGATGCAGCTCCCAATCGGTTTCGAAGCGACTTTCCGTGGGGTTGTCCTCCTTCTCGAGGAAAAGGCGGTCATCTGGGAAGATGATCTGGGAAAAGATCCAAAGATTATTGATATTCCCGAGGAATTAAAAGAACAGGTTCGCGAGTCCCGTGCCTATATGGTGGAAAAGATCGCCGAGCTTGATGATGAATTGACATTAAAGTATCTTGAGGCTCAGGAAATTACGGTTGAGGAGCTAAAGGCAGCCTTACGAAAAGGGGTCATTGCGAACATGGCTGCGCCCGTTTTTTGCGGTTCATCCCTGAAAAATAAAGGCGTTCAGGTTTTGCTGGATGCGGTGATCGATTTTCTGCCTTCCCCGCTGGATGTTCCACCGCTTAAGGGGACAGACGTCGATCGGGAAGAAGTGATCGAGCTTCCGCCGCGGGATGATGCTCCCCTGAGCGCGCTGGTTTTCAAGATTGTTACGGACCCCTATGTGGGACGTCTGGCTTATTTCCGCGTGTATTCGGGTGTGCTCTCACAAGGTCAAATGCTGACCAACACCAGCAAAGGCCGGCGCGAGCGAATCGGCCGCCTGATCCGCATGCATGCTGACCGCCGCGAAGATATTACCGAGGTACGGGCGGGGGATATCGGCGCGGTACTGGGTCTAAAAGAGACCTTTACCGGCGATACACTTTGTGACACAAAGAAGATCCTTCTGGAGAGCATTACATTCCCGGAGCCGGTGATCTCGATCGCGATTGAGCCAAAAAGCAGTGCGGATCAGGAGAAGATGGGTGAAGCGCTGCGGAAGCTGTCAGAGGAAGATCCGACTTTCCGTGTCCGTTCCGATGAGAATACCGGTCAGACGATCATTTCCGGGATGGGCGAGCTGCATCTCGATATCATCGTTGATCGCATGCTGCGTGAGTTCCGAGTACAGGCGAATGTCGGCAAGCCGCGCGTAGCTTATCGGGAATCGATCACGCGCTCGGTCCCGAAAGTAAATTATAAGTATGCCAAACAATCCGGTGGTCATGGTCAGTATGGTCATGTTGTGATTTCACTTGAACCGGGGGAACGCGGCAGTGGCGTTATTTTTGAAAACAAGATCGTGGGTGGCGCCATCCCGAAGGAATTTATTCCTGCTGTTCAAAAAGGCGTGATTGAAGCAGCCGATAGTGGCGTCCTGGCTGGTTATCCAGTCGTGGATGTGAAGATCACTTTGTTCGATGGTTCATTCCACGAAGTGGACTCCAGCGAAATGGCTTTCAAACTGGCAGGCTCCATGGCTTTCAAAGAGGGTGTGCAGAAGGGTTCACCTGTTCTGCTCGAGCCAATCATGAAAGTGGAAGTTGTCGTGCCGGAGGAATACCTTGGCGAGGTGATTGGTCAACTGAACAGCCGCCGCGGCAACATTCTGGGTATGGAAGTTCGACCCGGCAATGCGCAGGCTGTGCGTGCCTTCGTACCGCTGGGTGAAATGTTTGGTTACGCTACTGATTTGCGTTCAGCAACACAGGGACGCGGTGTTTCCAGCATGGAATTCGATCACTATGCGCCGGTTTCGCAGTCTGTGGCGCAGGAAATTTTGAAATAAGTAACCATAACCTTTTTCATTATTAGAAGGAGATTCATCGATGGCGAAGCAAAAATTTGACAGGAGCAAGCCGCACCTGAACGTGGGGACGATGGGGCACATCGACCACGGGAAGACGACTTTGACGGCGGCGATCACGAAGGTCTCGCAGATGCTGGGGCAGGCGG
>JBAVVF010000250.1:0-5928 GCA_049697155.1 Anaerolineales bacterium | reverse complement strand
GGGCTTGGCACATCCGGAACGCTGATCGGCACGGGCAGGTATCTGTGCGAGCAATTGCCAAACGTGAAGATCATCGCCTTCCAGCCGGATGCCTCCTTCCACGGGCTGGAGGGGCTCAAGCACATGCCGACCGCCATCCAGCCCGGCATTTACGACCCGTCCTTCGCCGACGAGACGCGCGCAGTGCGGACCGAAGATGCTCATGAAATGGTCCTGCGTCTGGCGCGTGAGGAAGGCCTGTTTGTAGGCATTTCGTCAGGCGCGGCGGCCGTCGCAGCGCTGCGCGTGGCGGAGGAGTTGGAGGAAGGCATTGTCGTGACCCTCTTCCCCGACGCGGGCTACAAGTATCTCAGCGACAAGTCCCTGTGGGAGGCCAAATGACGTTAGCCATTCCGAAGGAGCTGCTCGACCAGATCCATGCGCACGGCGCGGCGGCCTACCCGGAGGAGGGCGCGGGATTCCTCATCGGGGAGGCCGGCCGGGTCGCGAGCATCCTGCCGCTGGATAATTCGCGCGAGGACGGGGCCCGTCACAACCGCTTCCTGATCACGCCTGAGGATTATCTCCAGGCCGAATTGACGGCCGACCGTCTCGGGCTGAGTCTGATCGGCGTCTTCCATTCGCACCCGGACCATCCGAACCGGCCTTCCGAATATGACCGCGAGTGGGCCCAGCCTTTCTTCTCCTACATCATCACTACCGTGAACCAGGGCAAGGCCATCGAAAGCCGCTCGTGGAGATTACTGGAGGACCGCTCGAAGTTTGAGGAAGAAACAATTCAAATATCGGAGCCAAAGAGATCACAGAGAACCTGAGAAAAAGGCTCAGCGAACTCTGTGCACTCTTTGGCTAAGCACAATTACAGGTATGGCTATGACTCAACCTCTGCAAAAAGTAGATCACTCAGCTTTAAAGGTGAATCAACTGGTGATCATTTCGCTGAATGTGCTGGCATTCATCCTGAACCTGCCCCTGCTGGCGGCGTTCGTCGCCCTGGTAATGGGCATCGGCTCGGCGCTGAAGATGCCGGGATTCGGTTTCATTTACAAATATCTGCTCAGGCCGCGCGGCTGGATGAAACCGGATGTGCTGGATGACAATCCCGAACCACATCGCTTTGCCCAATTTCTTGGCTTTGTGTTCATGGCGGCCGGCTCGATCTCGCTGTTTCTCGGCGGGAGCCTTCTCGGGTGGAGCCTGGTCTGGCTGGTAGCCGCCCTCGCCGCGCTGAACGCCTTCGGCGGCTTCTGCGTCGGCTGCGCGGTCTATTACTGGCTGAACCGCCTCAATCTGCCCGGCTTTCACAAACAGCCGCCGGCCGGGACCTTCCCCGGGATGAAGCCCAGGGTGGGAGCCAGCCGATGAACGCCGAAACGATGTCCATCGTGTTGCGTTTTGGGCTGGCAATCGTTATTATTGGTCTGAGCCTGGCTGCCTACCGGCTGATCAACCAGCGCCTGCTGATACGGGCCCGCAACAACATCTTTACACTGTTCAACAGCCTTCCGGACAAGCCCGTGCTGGTCTACTTCACCACACCGGATTGCGCGCCGTGCAAAACGGTCCAGCGTCCGGCTATCGAGCGGGTATCGAGCATGCTCGGTGAAAAGCTGGAAGTCGTCGAGATCAATGCCTATGAGCAGCCCGATCTTGCGAAGACCTGGGGCGTGCTGAGCGTCCCGACCACGTTCGTGATCGATGAGCGCGGGAAGGCACGCTATGTCAACAACGGCGTGGCCCGCGCCGAGAAATTACTGGAGCAGATACAGACATTATAATTTTATGGAGTCCGACAGCTTGCTGTCGAGGAAGGCAGGAGCAAGCTCCTGCACTCCAAATTAATTCAGGAGAGAACTACATGCCCGTTTTACGAATTCCCACCCCGCTGCGTGCCTACACGGACGGAAAAAGCGAAGTAAATGTCAGCGGTTCGAATATATCTGATGCGCTGACGGATTTAACGACCCAATACCCAGCCATCAAGCCGCACCTGTTCAACGAGGCTGGCGACCTGCGCCCGTTTGTGAATTTATTCGTGGGCGAAAACAATATCAAGGACCTGCAGGGAGTAAATACGCCGATCACGGATGGCGAGAAGATCATGCTGATTCCGTCCATAGCTGGTGGATGTCGTTGCGAGGGCGAGTCCCGAAGTGTCGCCGTGGCGCCGTGGCGACACAATCTCCCCGCCAAAGGTGAACAATATGGCACTTCCTGAACTTTCACGAGACGAAATCCTGCGCTATTCGCGCCATCTGCTGATCCCCGAGGTGGGATTGGAGGGCCAGCGCAGGCTGAAGAGCTCCTCCGCGCTGATCATCGGCACGGGCGGACTTGGCTCGCCGGTGGCGCTGTATCTGGCCGCGGCCGGCATCGGCCGCATCGGGCTTGTGGATTACGATACGGTCGATGCCTCCAATCTGCAGCGCCAGGTCATCCATGGGACATCCACGGTCGGCAGGCTGAAAGTTGAAAGCGCGCGAGATAAACTCCTGGATCTGAATCCCGAAATCCAGGTGGATGCCTACAACGAGCCGTACACTTCTGAAAACGCCCTGCGCATCGCGCAAGATTATGACATCATCCTCGATGGGACCGATAACTTCCCGACGCGTTATCTCACCAATGACGTGGCCGTGTTCCTCGGCAAGCCGAATGTGTATGCATCCATCTATCGCTTCGATGGACAGGTCAGCGTGTTCTACGCCAAGGAAGGACCCTGCTATCGCTGTCTCTTCCCCGAGCCGCCGCCGCCCGGACTCGTCCCTTCCTGCGCAGAGGGCGGCGTGCTGGGTGTGCTGCCCGGCACCGTCGGGACTCTCCAGGCAACCGAAGCCCTGAAAGTCCTGCTTGGGATCGGTGAGCCGTTGATCGGAAAGCTCCTGCTCTACAATGCCCTGGACATGTCCTTCGACTTTGTAAAGCTGAAGAAGAACCCCAACTGCCGCGTCTGCGGCCCGAACGCCGACATCAGGGAGCTGATCGATTACGAGGAGTTTTGCGGCGTGCCGAGTCACGACCACGAGGAAGGCTCCGCCGGCGCGAACTGGGATATCACTGCGCCAGAACTAGCGGAGCGTGTGAAGACCGACCATCTCAAGCTTGTGGACGTGCGTGAGCCGCACGAGTTGGAGATTTCCAGGCTGCCGGATGCAACCAACATCCCGCTGGGACAGCTGGCCGCGCGGCTCTCCGAACTGGACAGCGCCGAGGAAATGGTCCTTTTCTGCAAGGGCGGGACGCGCTCCGCTCGGGCCCTGGAGCTGCTGGTCAGCGCAGGGTTCAAAAAGGTCAAGAACCTCAAAGGCGGCATCAATGCCTGGGCCAGGGAAGTGGATCAGAGCTTGCCGATCTATTGATTATGTCGTTGCGAGGAGGAGCACTTCGACAGGCTCAGTGTAAACTCCGCGACGACGAAGCGTCGCCGTGGCGCCGCGGCGACACAATCTCCTCGCCTGAAGAAAGAGGAAAGAAGAACTACCGTCGAAATTCTCGGCGGGAGTTTTGCAACAAAATTAAATATTGACAAAATCTTGAGGAAAAACTGCAACACCAGGAAACTCCCCCACTACTTCCTTATCGAAAGTGACCAACGTTATATTCATTTCTTTTGCCGGGGCAACATATTCACAATCATACGATGTGCATTTATGTGTACTGACAAGTTCGAGAACAAGGTTCGATGAAATGTGTCTCTCATGTTCCATCATCAACGCATGCGCTTCATCCATGATTTGAGTTGCTCTGTCCAGAGTGATGAGCTTATGACGTAAATAGCTGGTTATCAAACTTCGCATTTCACTTTGCCATAAGATCGGAGCATACCAATCCGGGTCCCTTTCAAAAATCCGTGCGGCCAATGGCGTTTGTTCGCTTTGAACGAACAGAGCGCCAATCAAGTTTGCGTCGACGATGATCATTCCCGGCCCTCTTTCTTCCAGCGGTCAATTTCCTCGTTCGTGATCGTGTAATGCGCTGTCAACTCCCTGACCTTGCGGGCACGTTCAAGAATTTCCTGGACGTCCGTCGGAGTCCGCTTTTGAACAGCGTGCTCGAAGATGGAGATAATCTCGCTATTTACACTGCGTCGATTGGCTTTGGCCTGTAATTTTATTTTTTCATATATTTCTTCAGGTATATTTTTGACGGTAATTGTAGCCATATTGTCCTCACGGTTCCATTTTGAAACCATTATGCAATACGGCTGAATTTCCGTCAAGAGCGAATTCTGCGATTTTTTGTGCGGGTATAATTGCACAAAAGCCAAAGGAGAGAGAATGGAAGGGTTACCGGTATCGGAAGAGAAACGCGTCTTTGACAGTATTCTGGGTGCAGTTGGAAATACTCCGCTTGTTCGCCTGGGTCGTATCGGGCGCGACCTGCCCGTCCCCCTCTATGCCAAACTGGAATTCATGAACCCGGGCGGCTCTGTCAAGGACCGCGTCGGAGCGAACATCGTCGAGCAGGCCGAAAAGCGCGGCGAGCTGAAGCCCGGCGGCACCATCGTCGAGGCGACCAGCGGCAACACCGGCGTGGGGCTGGCCATCGCCGCGGCGCTCAAGGGGTATAAGACCATCTTCGTCATGCCCGATAAGATGAGCAATGAGAAGATCCTGCTGCTGAGGGCCTACGGGGCCAAAGTCGTCATTACGCCGACCGCGGTTGCGCCGGAAGATCCGCGTTCGTACTACGAGGTTGCAAAGCGCTACGCGCGCGCGACTCCCCATGCCATCCTGGCCAACCAGTATCACAACCCCGACAACCCGCTGACGCATGAGATGACGACCGGTCCCGAGCTATGGGAGCAGACCGGGGGGCGCGTGACCGACGTCATCATCGGCATGGGTACCGGCGGGACGATCTCCGGAATCGGCCATTATTTGAAGCGCAGGAACCCAAATGTCAAGATCGTGGGAGTGGACATCGAAGGCTCGATCCTGACCGAGATCTGGCAAAACAAAGGCAGGATTCCCGAAGGGGCCTACCCGAAAACGTACAAGGTGGAAGGGATCGGGGAGGACTTCCTGCCTTCCGCCACCGACCTGTCGGTTGTGGATTGGATCGAGCGGGCCGGCGACCGCGAGTCGTTCCTGTGCGCCCGGCAGCTGGTCCACCAGGAGGGGATTTTCGCGGGCGGCTCCTCCGGTTCGGCGCTGGCCGGTGCCATCAAATATTGTCGAAAACTGAAGGGGGATCATCTGGCGGTGGTGATTTTCCCCGATTCGGGATCGCGTTATCTTTCGAAATTCTACGATGACAAATGGATGCGCGAGTTTGGATTTCTCTCGACAGAATTTGGCGAGATGACACTCAGCGATTTGTTGATCGCCAAACCAAACAAAGCCCTACATGTCGCAATGCTCGGCGATTCGATCCGCAAGGTTGTCGCGATCATGCACCAGCATAGCATCTCGCAGATGCCGGTGATTGGCTCGGGCGGAGAACTCGTCGGATTGATCGAGGAGGTGGACCTGCTCAATCACATGCTCGAAAAACACGATCACAGCCATGAAGAACCAATCGATAGGGTCGTTCAAAACGCGGGCGCGGTCTTCCCGCCGGAGACCTCCCTGGACGAAACCATGCCCTCGCTGACCGCCGGCTATGCCCTGATTGTTGCAGAGAACAGCAAACCGGTCGGGATCCTGACGAAGATCGATGTGCTGGATTACGTGGCAGGCAAGATATAATTGTTTCGGACATCGAGGCAAACATGATGCAGCTCGAATACAGCGAACTTGACAACGGTATCCACCTGATCAAACTCAATGGCGTGCTGGACATGAACGGGACGTACGCCATCGAAGTTGAATTCGTACGTCATTGTGCGGGACCAAATGTCCGCGTGCTGGTGGATCTGGCGGAAGTCAGTTACATTTCATCCATCGGGATTCCCATGCTGATCAACACCGCCCGGTCGATCACCAG